>JBILRD010000040.1:0-10056 GCA_044372845.1 Saprospira sp.
TTAAGTTAATGTATAATTTTATTTTTTTAAAACATTGAAAATCAAACATATGGTAATTTAAGATTGTGAATATAACTTTTATGCTTTCAATTCAAAATTGATTGAAACCTTTAATTATACTGATGTTTGTCAGTGTAAATTTTCTTTGTTTAAGTTTTTCTAAATCTTACTACAATATTTTTTTCAATTTTTCAATTATATACTATTGTACTCTGGTTTGTCTTTTTATTCTTAATAACCACAAATTTGGTTTCGAATAAACTATCTTATAAAAATTGTTTATTTTCGCGATTGACTAAGTCGTAAACGTGAAATAATGATACATTTTCAAAATGTAATTCATAGTTTACTTTATTTTTTATCAAAACTAAAAAGAGATGCTAAATCAACTTAGAGACTGGGTTTTTAAAAATGTTCATGGTTCAAATCTTGTATACAATATCTGTTGGGAAGATCCAAATTGTGATAGACAACTCATGAATATCGATGAGAAAAGCGATATTGTAATGATAACTAGTGCTGGATGCAATGCTTTGGATTATCTTCTTGACAATCCTTCTTCTATCAATTGTATTGATTTAAATTCCAGACAAAATGCACTTCTGGAATTTAAAAAAGCAATTATTAGAAATAGCAACTATGAAGAATTGTACAAATATTTTGGAGATGGAGCTCACCCAAAAGCTGAAAAGGTTTATAAAGAACAGATACGACCAAATTTGCCTGCTTATGCCCAAGAGTTTTGGGACAAGAGAATAGACTATTTCTCAAATAAAGGCCCTAAGAAAAGTTTCTACTTCAGAGGTACTTCAGGAACTCTGGCTTGGGCTTTTGGAAAATATATGCGTTCCAGAAAAAAACTATTCAAGAAAATCGAAAATTTGATGAATTCCAAGACTTTGGAAGAACAAGAATATTGGTACAATCAGATCGAATCCAAACTTTTTAGCAAACCGGTATTATGGACACTCAGTAGACATGTTTCTCTGTCCTTAGCTGGTGTGCCAAGAGCGCAAAGATTATTGATCAGTGAAGAATACCCTGGAGGTGTTGGTCAATTTATGGTAGATTCTGTGAGAAGAGTTTTTACCAAATTGGATATTAAAACTAATTATTTTTGGAGAGTATATGTTGATGGTCATTACTCTAAAGATTGTTGCCCTAATTATTTGGTAGAGTCTAATTTTGAAACACTTAGAGATAGAATTGATCGAATCAAAACTAATACTGCCAGTCTTTCACAGTTTTTAAAAGAAAATCCTAAACAGTATAGCAATTACGTATTATTGGATCATCAGGATTGGTTAGCAGCTCATGATGTGCCGGCATTGGAAGAAGAATGGCAATTGATTCTTCAGAATTCTAAACCTGGAACAAGAATTTTATTAAGATCTGCTGCGACCAGGATTGACTTTTTTCCAAAGTTCGTTGAAGAAAAAATAGACTGGATTCCTCAAAATGAGTTGACCCAAATGCATAATCAAGATAGAGTAGGTACCTATGGTAGCGTTTACCTTGGTGTTGTTAAGTAATCAAAAGATCAAGTAAAAATTAAAATTTATGAACACCTCCCATAATAATCCAAATGAGCAGGCAGGAGCCATGAATCAGTATTATAAATTTCAGTCGAAAATTTATGATCTAACACGTTGGTCTTTCCTGTTTGGTCGTGAAGAAGTCATCAAAGCAATTCCTGTAGAAAGAAATGCCACTATAAATATTCTGGAGGTAGGATGTGGAACAGGTTATAATACAAAACTTTTAGCTCAAAATTTTGGTTCAGCAAAAATAAAGGCATACGAAGTTTCTGAGGATATGGTGAAATTATCCAGAAAAAAAGTAATGCCTTTTGGGGATAGAGTTGAAATCGTTCATCAGCCTTATGGCATAGATTCAGAATCGCAACTAGAAAAATTTGATGTTATTCTGTTTTCTTATTCTTTGACTATGATCAATCCGCAGTGGGAAGATCTTATCAGACAAGCCTCTAGAGATTTAAAAATTGGTGGTTACATTGCTGTTGTTGATTTTCATGATAGTAAGCATCAATGGTTTAAAAATCACATGGGTAACAACCATGTTAGAATGGATAGTCACCTTTTACCTTTATTGAAGGAGCTTTTTAGTCCTGTTGTTGAAAAAATAAATTCAGCTTATTTAGGAACTTGGAATTATCTGATGTTTGTTGGTAAAAAAATATAATCCTACAGTAAATTGACCGACAATTCACATGGCTAAAAGAAATCTAGATGTTGTCATAATTTCTGATGTTCACCTCGGAACGAAAGCCTGTGATGCTAAAGCCTTATTTAACTACCTTAGTCAGGTAGATCCTAAAATCCTCGTTCTGAATGGCGATTTTATGGATTCCTGGCAGTTTTCAAATGCCTATTTTCCAAAATATCATTGGGAAGTTCTGAAATTGATTATGAATTTTTCAGAGAATGGTATCCCCGTATACTACATTACTGGAAATCATGATGATACTATCCGAAAATTAAGCCCATTTAGTATTGGAAATATTCACTTGGTCGATAAACTTTTTCTGAATTTGGATGGAAAATTGGCATGGATTTTTCACGGTGATATTTATGATGGTTCTATTAGTCATGGTAGATGGATGGCAAAACTAGCTGGCAGAGCATATGATTCAATCGTTGTATTCAATAGATTTATAAATAGGCTGCTTAAAATATTGAACATAGCACCGACTCATTTTTCAAAAAAAATTAAAAGTTCAGTAAAAAAAGCTGTTCAAAAAATTACAAATTTTGAAACTAAGGCCATCGAAATCGCTAAAGAAAAAGGTTACCGATATGTCATTTGTGGACATATTCACAAACCTCAGATGATTTTGACTTATTTAAATTCAGGTGACTGGCTTGAAAATTTAACAGCACTGGAATACAAAGAAGGGGAATGGGAAATTTATCAGTATAATGAATCAAAATATATTGGCAAAGAGGCTATTTCTCATGTTAAAGTGAATTTCAACGATATTAAAGATTCAGTAGAAGATGACAATAAAGTTATTGATCTTGCAAATCTTAAGTAAGATGGATAAAATAACAATCCTGATATTTTGTCTTTTTTGTCTTGGGTTAAATGCTCAAAAAGAACAGATTAAACTAGATTACAGTTATTTCAATGACAGAAAATTTAGTGATATCTCTGACTTTTATGGGCATCCATTCTATCCCCGAAGTGGTAAGTTGAGCAATGGACATTTTGACGAACCTTTTAAATTAGGGCTCGTAAAGTTTATTCTCAACCCTATGGGTATTTTTATCACTGAAAATGTAAATTTCTCTACGGGAGGTATTTCAGGTGAAAATGAAAAACCAACCTATAGGATGACAATTTCAAGAACTGATAGAAAAGATTTTGGATTTGAGTTTATCATTACTGATATACAGAACCCTAACGTTCAAGGGCATCTGAGATTTTATACAGATAAGGGTTTTATACAGGAAATTCGCTTTAAACCGGATAGAACCTCGACTGAAAGAGTTTATTATTTATCTGGCGTAACTAGAATTACTGAATCAAGAGATAATTCCTATTTCACTCATGAAAATGAAATTTTTGCTGAGCATTTTAACAGCCTTAATGAAATAGCTATTTATCCTTTCGCTGAGCTGAAAGAAAACCAAGGTTTTAAAGATTTCTACAGGATTAACGTAGAGGACTCAGTTTCCTTTAAAGTAGTTGAGAGTACCGTTTTAAAAGGTAAAAGTGAGAAATTTATTATTAATCTTTATTACAATGACAAGAGGATTAAAGGTAAAGGTGAAATTGTTTTTAATGTTAAAAAAATTAATGAAGAATATAAATTTAAAGATCCTGTTAGTTCTAAGGAACGATATGCTATGGAAGTAATTATGATTGATGAAAAGAAAAAGTTAGAATATAAATGCTATTTCATAAGAAACATTACCAGTCGAAGATTAGAAGCAATAAAAATAGCGGATACGGAGTATATCTTTAGGCCAGGAAAAAAAATTGTCAATAAATAGTCAAACAGACTTTTCAAATTTTTGAAAAGTCTGTTTGTTTTTTAGGTTTATATAGTCTTACTGATTAAATTTGCTTTTCAAAATTTTCCCTCATCCTTCAAAATAATATCATGGCTGATTTTACAAGTGAAGTAAAGATTTTTTCGGGTAGTCAATCCCGTTATTTAGCTGATAAAATTGTTGATTTTTATGGTCAACAATTGGGTCAGATGACAATAGACCGTTTCAGTGACGGCGAATTTCAACCTAACATGCAGGAGTCCGTTCGTGGAGCCTATGTATTTTTCATTCAATCTACCTTTGCCCCATCCGAAAATTTGATGGAACTTTTGTTTATGATTGATGCCGCTAAAAGAGCGTCTGCAGGTTATATTACAGCCGTTATCCCATATTTTGGTTTTGCAAGACAAGATAGAAAAGATAAACCTCGTGTTGCAATCGGAGCTAAATTAGTGGCAAATCTATTAACTACTGCCGGAGCTGACAGAATCATGACTATGGATTTACATGCGGATCAAATCCAAGGATTTTTTGATATTCCAGTAGATCACCTAAAAAGTGAAGGAATTTTCTTCTCATATTTGGAAAAAGAAGATACCAGCAATGTTGTTTTTGCCTCTCCAGATGTTGGAAGTACAAAAAGAGCCAGACATTATGCGCAACATTTTGATACAAACTTAGTCATTTGTGACAAATACCGTGTCAAGGCTAATGAAATCGCTGAAATGAATGTAATTGGAGAAGTAGAAGGGAAAGATGTAATTTTAGTTGATGACATTGTTGATACTGCCGGAACTCTTTGTACAGCAGCTAAAGCCTTGATGGAAAAAGGAGCTAAAAGTGTGAGAGCTTTTTGTACACATCCTGTTTTATCAGGTCCTGCTTATGATAGAATTGAAAAATCGCATCTTACGGAATTAGTTGTTTCAGATACTATTCCCCTTAGAAAAGAATCTTCAAAAATAAAAGTAGTCTCAAGTGCTAAATTATTCTCAAGAGCTATAAGAAATACACATGAGCACAGATCAATTACGGCATTGTTTGTAGATAAAAAAAGAACTTCACAAAAATAAATTATAACAACATCATAAAGATATTAAGGGCTTTCGAAAGAAAGCCCTTTTTTGTTTATTTACCCTTACACCAAAATTAAAGCTTAAAGCATCTAAATAAATAGAAACAAAATAATAATAATAAAATTTTTAAGCCGTTAGAAATTAAAAAAAGAAAATCATGGTCACTTAAGAATATTGTAAACGCCAAAACCATAATGTTATGAAGAAGACAGTATTAAATCAGACAAGAAATGTAGAGAAGAAATTAGTTCTTGGTACGACTTCTCAAACTTTTCAAGGGATAAACCAAAAAACGCTAATTCCACACTGGGTAACAGATTTAGACCTTAATGCTAATTCTAGAAATGATAAAATGGTTTTGGAATTTTATAGCTGCAAGCTTATCACAGGAAATCAAAGATAAGCCTAGAATAATAAAAGCCCATTCAGAAATTACTCGAATGGGCTTTTACTATTGTATTTATTGTTTACCTATCTGGCAAAAGCTACGGAACGTTTTTCTCTGATGACAGTTACTTTAATCTGACCAGGATACTGCATTTCGTTTTGAATTTGCTGAGAAATCAGGAACGATAATTCGTCAGATTTTTCGTCTGTTACTTTTTCAGCCTCCACGATGACGCGAAGTTCACGGCCAGCCTGCATTGCATAAACTTTTTGAACACCCTCATAGCTCATAGCTATTTGTTCCAATTCATTGATACGTTGCATGTAACTTTCCAAAATCTCACGACGAGCACCAGGACGTGCGCCGGAAATTGCATCACAAGCCTGAATAATAGGAGAGATGATATATTTCATTTCTACCTCATCATGGTGAGCACCAACCGCATTTACGACTGCAGGTATTTCGCCATATTTTTCACAAAGCTTCATACCAAGAATGGCATGCGACAGTTCTGTTTCTTCTTCTGATACCTTTCCAATGTCGTGTAGTAAACCAGCACGTTTTGCCAATTTCACCTCTCTTGAAGATAATCCTAATTCAGCTGCCATCGTAGCACAAAGCTTAGCGACCTCAATGGAGTGTTTCAATAAGTTCTGACCATAAGAAGAACGGAATCGCATACGACCAACCATTCTAATGAGTTGTGGAGGCAAACCGTGAATATTCAGTTCTATTGCAGTGCGTTGGCCAATCTCCATGATTTGCTCTTCGATCTGTTTTTTGGTTTTGGCTACCACCTCTTCAATTCTGGCAGGGTGAATACGTCCATCAGCCACTAATCTTTGAAGAGATAATCTACAAACTTCACGACGAACTGGGTCAAAACTGGAAATAATGATTGCTTCCGGTGTATCATCAACTATGATTTCAACACCTGTCGCAGCTTCAAGAGCTCTGATGTTTCTACCTTCACGACCAATAATTTGTCCTTTTAAATCATCAGAATCCAATTGAAAAACCGAAACAGTATTTTCAATTGTGAATTCAGCAGCCATTCTTTGAATAGTCTGAATAACAATTTTCTTAGCCTCTTTATTTGCTGTTAATTTAGCTTCTTCCAAACGATCTTTTACGAATGTGATAGCCTCAGACTCTGCTTTATCCTTGATGCTTTTGATCAATTCTTCTTTAGCCTCCTGGACACTCATTCTGGCAATTTTTTCAAGACCTTTTTGGTATTCTACCTCGCGATTGTCTAAAATTGCTCTTTGATTTTCAACATTTTTAATCTGTTGTTGAAGTGTTTCTTTTATTTTATCATTTTCACTGCTTGTTCTCTGAATTTCTCTCTCTTTGATTTTTATTTCATTTTCTTTTTCTCTAAGAGTTAATTCTGATTTTTTTACCAACTCCTCTCTCTTGATCGTTCTTTCTTCAAATTCAGTTTTTTTCTGTAACCAATGTTCTTTAGCCTCTAATATTTTTTTATTCTTTTCATTTTCACTCTGTTTTTTGGCGTCTTCTAAGATACGCTCCGCTTTCTCTTTGGATTCACTTAGTATTTTGTTGATTTTCGTGTCTAAATCACCCTCTTTTTTCTTATTTTGATTTCGTAGATATGATTGACCTCCAACAAACCCTCCAGCAGTTCCAACAATCAAAGCTACTACTGCATATAATATTCCCATATTTTAATTTATTAAATTCTTGATGATTGAAAAATACCTTTGTTTCAAAGGCTGTATGTAAAACAATTATTAAAACTATATCTATTAAAAATAAATTCCAACTCTAAGTCAAATTAAATTCTATTAAAACTAAATTAACTTTTATTTTCTGATAAAAGCCCCTAATTCTCTCTCGTAAAATTGTATTAAATTTTCCATGATGTTATCGACATCTTTATCGACTAGTGTTTTGTTTTCATCTTGAAAAATAAAGCTCACGGCATAAGATTTTTTCCCTTCGCCTAAATGTTCTTTGTTAGTATAGACATCAAATAAATTTACTTCTTTCAGGATAGATTTTCCATTTTTTTGAGCAATATTTAAAACTTGATAAAACTGGATATTTTCCGGAATAATCAACGCCAAATCCCTTCTCATGCTAGGAAATTTTGCTAATGGCTTATACTGAATTTTTTGTTTTTTAACAATTTGAAGTAATAAATCCCAGTTTATGACAGCATGAAAAACTTGAGATTTTATATCCATTTCAAACAAAATTTTTGGATGGACCATGCCAACTGTAGCCAAGTTATCTCTGCCTCTTTTAACTTCCAGCGCATATGCCCAATTACCTTGATTTTCAATAAAATGATGTTTAAAGCTGGAGCCCTGTAAGTCTATTCCTAGTTTTTCGAAAATATTCTGAACGTAAGCTTTTAATGTGTAGAAACTAACCTTTGATTTTTGTTGATTTAACCAGCTCTCAGGATTTCTTTGACCGGCAATAAACATCGATAATTGTTGTTTTTCGTTAAATTTTAATTCAGAATCCTGAGTATAAGTTTTTCCGAATTCAAAAATAGAAAGATCAGCAATTTGACGATTTTGATTATGGAGAATTACTTCTAATCCGCTCATCAACATAGAAGGTCTCATCAAATCAAGAGATTGATTGGAAGTATTATTGATAAAAACCAATGAATCTTTTATTTCTTCGTCATGCTGATAGTACGAAGATCTGCTGAGAGAAAGACCAAGTATCTCATTAAAGCCAAGAGCTGATAGCCATTCAGAAACTCTGTTTTTTAATTTGATAGAATCCGGTTTTGAGCTAAAGGATAAAATAGATTGTAAAGTATTAGGAGTTTCGATTTTATTGTAACCATAGACTCTTAAAATTTCTTCAATAACATCCACCTCTCTTTGAACATCAGATTTATTGCTAGGAATCGAAATGAGGAGACTGTCCTCAGAATCCCCAAGAATTTTCATGTCGAGAGCGGCAAGAATTTTCAGGATACTTTCTTTGTTGATTTCAGAACCAATCAGTTTTTGAACATTTTTTAGCTTCAGAGAAACCTCTTTTCTGGAAATCGGATTAGGATATATGTCAATTAAATCTGATGAAATATTTCCTCCTGCAATACTTAGGATAAGAGAACAGGCTCTCTCCAAAGCAAAAACAGTGATGTTTGGGTCTGTACCTTTTTCAAAACAGCTCGCAGCATCGGTTCTTAAGAGATGATGCATACTGGTAGGGCGAATGGATTTTGGATGAAAATAAGCAGATTCAATAAAAATATTGTTTGTATCGTCGCTTATCCCAGAATCTTGCCCACCAAAAACACCCGCTATGCACAAAGCCTCAGATGATGCATCACATATCATGAGATCTTCAGATCTTAAACTTCTTTCGACAGCATCCAAGGTAATGAATTTTGTACCTTGTTCCAATGTTCTCACCTGAATTCCTTTTCCATTGATTTTGTCATAATCAAAAGTATGGAGCGGTTGTCCAAGTTCGTGCAAAACAAAGTTGCTAATATCAACTATGTTATTTATCGGTGATACTCCAATTGAGGTTAATCTGTTTTTTAACCACTCAGGAGATTCGGCTACTTTAACACCTTTGATACTAACACCAGAGTATCTTAAACATTTTTGATTGTCCAAAATCTGAACTGAAATTGGTAAATCATTTGATTTTGATACTATGCGATCAGTTTTTGGAAGATTAAATTCACCTTGACCAGGAAAATTTACTTTAAGGTAGGCAGCCAAATCAAATGCTACTCCAATATGACTTGTTGCATCTGATCTGTTTGGAGTTAATCCAATTTCTATTAGAGTATCATTTTCAATTGTTTTTCCCTTATATCCACCAATGCTATTCAAATATTCTGTAACAGTTTGACCAACAACTGCATTGCTATCCAAAACAATAATGCCGTCATGTGAATTACCCAAACCAATTTCATCTTCAGCACAAATCATTCCCTCGGAATCAGCCCCTCTTATTTTACTTTTTTTGATTTTGAAAGGTTCTCCGGAGATAGGGTAAAGCGTTGCACCAACAGTCGCAATAATGACCTTTTGACCTTTGGCAACATTTTGAGCTCCACAGACAATGCTTAGGTTGGTTTCAGAACCAATTGAAACAGAAGTTAAACTTAATTTGTCAGCATCAGGATGTTTTGAGCATGCTACGACCTCTCCAACGACTAATCCCTGAAGTCCGCCTTTGATGTTTTCTATATTTTCTATTCCTTCTACTTCAAGACCAAGATTTGTTAGAATTTCTGTTATTTGTTCTACTGGCAGATCAGTTTTAACATATTCTTTTAGCCAGTTTAGAGATATTTTCATGATTTAATTTCAAGTATTTAATTTCATTTTAATCATAGAAAGAACAAAAAATGTTATGTTTTGTCTAGCTAAGATTTCCGGCAAATATATGAAAAAAAAGTATAACAATCTAATTGAGAATTTTTTTGAGCCTTTAAAACAAAAAAACTGCAATATCATGGATATGCAGTCTTTTTGTTAATACTTCATTAGCTGTTAGTATATTATCTTCCCTAAACTGGTAATGACGGAGCTAAGTTTGATTGCTTCAAAAATCCTACTTT
>JBILRD010000426.1:0-2578 GCA_044372845.1 Saprospira sp.
TGGAAATTTTACTAATTCAATTTTTTTATTCAAACTAAGTATATACATATATTTAGTTTTCAGAGGAGTTCTAGCAGCGGTAAATGTTTCTTTATTAAGTTCAGATAAGCCCTTATTAGATGGCTCAAGTTTCATTTTTAAGTTATTTATAAATTGATCCAATAAAAATAAATTTTTATCATGGTTGAGATTGTTCAGTGATTGGCCCCATATTTTTAAATTTTCTAATTGTGACTTAATTTGAGCCAATTCGTTTTTAATTATTTCAATATTTAATGACTGATTTTCTATAATTTTTATTAAAGATTCGGGTTTTCTTTGATTGATACATCTAATACCACCACCGTGATGGATGAATAAAACTCTTGGTAATTCAGCTGTTATATCGCTATTGAAAAGATGTTCGATAAATTCAAAATCAATACTATTAAAAAATTCAGATGCCCTGATTTCATCCAAAATTTGACTTATATCTTTTTGACTATTGAAATAATTTTTAATGATTTTCTCTTCCTCTTTATATTTATCCCTTGAGAATTTATAGTTAGACATAAATTTTGTTTCTGGATTAAACTAAAAAATAAACTTGTTATTGTGTTAATTGTGAATAAAAACTACTCATGATGAATAAATAATTGTTATGAAAATAATTAAAATACAATAACTACGATTCAATTACGTTCTATTTTTTGCAAGATCAATTGTCGGTTCAATTTCTCAATAAAATCAAATTATTTCAATTTATAAATGGAAGCTAATACAACAGGAATAGGATTATATAGCAGGTTTTCTTTGTTTTTGTATTTGTTTATGAAAACAAATAGAGTTTTGGATCAAGGCTATCAAAATAGAGTAAAAAAATTTGTTGATTTATTGTTTCTCGATATGCCTAATGAAAAGGCTCAGATTGTTTTTTCTAAATTCTTGAAAAAGGATTTGAAATTAAAAGTAGATAATGAAAAGATTGAAGTTTTATTCAACAAACTGTTGCCCTTGTTGACATTTCATAAAACCTTGGAAAATAAAAAAGAGCAAAACCGACACAAAAAATTTATTTGTGAAACAATGGATCTTTATTTTAAATTAAATTTTATAATGAACAGAGTTGATGTGGCAGAGGCAGCTTACTATTTAAGAGATTTTGAATATGATTTTTATATTGATGATCTTTTTGAGGAATTTGAGTCCTTTAAATCAGAGTCAGATGTAAAGAACTTTATTATTGAAACCGGCTTATTAAATGATACAAAATTGAAGTCATTGTGGTTTTGGGCCAATATTAGTGACAGAGCAATTGTTAAATTACATAAACTGAATGAACCAATCTTCAAAATATTTAAATTAGGAGAAAGATCTCGACGTGTTAGGTTAGAGATAAGATTAAATTGGGGAGTGAAAAAGATGTTCAAATACATAGAATCCTACAGGAATAAATACAGCGGTTTTATCGGCGTAGGTATATGAATGTTTATTGGATTTCTTTGGAACCACGCCGGTGGAAAAGATCCGAAGGGACTGGAAGAAGCGATAAAAATTGTGAAGGGGATGATTAAGTAAAAATCGAGTTGAAAAGAAATTGTTTAGGCTTTCCATGAGGGAAGCCTTTTTTGTTTTTGCTAATGGAATAAAAGATGTACAAAAATGCCAATTCTCCAAAAATATATAATATTTGGAGAGTATAATCCCCTAAAATATACTATATTTGGAGAATTAAATCCCCAGTTTTATATAATAATCGGAGAATATGATAAATAGATTATTACAAGAAAGGCTTAAAAGCCGCTTTAATAAAGGAAAAACTATCTTATTGATTGGACCAAGGCAGGTTGGAAAAACTACACTCATTAAATCATGTCTGGAGGCTAAGGATTATCTTTTTCTGGATGGCGATGACCCTGATATTCGTGATTTGTTAAATAATGTTGGATTTTCGGCATTAAAAGTAATTATTGGCAAACATAAAGTAGTTTTTATAGATGAGGCTCAGCGTATTAAAGGTATAGGACTGACTGCTAAAATGATCAATGACCGGATGACGGAGCTACAATTAATCCTTAGTGGTTCTTCAGCTCTTGAAATCAACGATGCTACGCAAGAGTCGCTGACAGGAAGAAAATTCGAATATCTTTTATTTCCAATTAGCTGGGAGGAATTTGAAAATAGTTTTGGATTTATTGAAGCCAGTACCCAGCTGGAAGAGAGGTTGGTATTTGGTATGTATCCTGATGTCATCAACAAAAGAGATGAAGCGAGGGAGACACTTAAGCAATTAACCTCGAGTTATTTATATAAGGACTTACTAGCGCTAACAGGAATTAAAAAACCGGAATTGCTCGATAAATTGCTCAAAGCCCTAGCCTTGCAATTGGGAAATGAAGTTTCCTATAATGAACTTGCCATGTTTCTTGAAATTGATAAGGCAACTGTCAGTAAGTATATTGATTTGCTCGAAAAAACATTTATTGTATTCAGATTAAACAGTTTTAGTAGAAATCAACGAAATGAAATAAAGAATAACCGTAAGATTTATTTTTACGATAATGGTATTAGAAATATGATTATCAATAACTTAAATCCG
>JBILRD010000427.1:0-2573 GCA_044372845.1 Saprospira sp.
AGCAGCTGAACTTAGAACGGATACTAAAACAATGTAAAGTGAACTTTTCATTTAATAATATGTATTTTTGTAATACTGACAAAAAATTAAACGATTATACAGTTAGTCAAGTTCAATAAAAATCAAAAAAAACAAGTATAAACCTTAGTAGAACGCAAAGTTAAGAATTTCTTAAATAATTCATACATGAACTATCAAAATCAATACAATAGAAATCAACCAGAAAAGAAAATGTCTAAAGAAGAATTAGACAAAAAAGCTATGGAGATGCTATTTGGCAAAAATATCAAGTCTTTTAATGGAAATATTTGGGGTTGGAAATTTTCGATGATTTCTTTGATAGGACTACTTTTAATTTTTGGATTTGCCATGATTGGAGTTTTAACTGGTAATATTAGTTTTGATGAACAAATTAAAAATGCCAAAGAAGCCAAGAGTGTAAAAAACACTATAAACAATACTGACAGCGCTGGATTAAAATAACTATTGCAAAGTTGCTCAATTGTTTTTTACTTTTTTAATGTACATTTAATGCTTATCTTTGAATGTTATTATCTTAAATAATCAATTACAAATTGAATTTACATGAGGATAGGTATTTTTTTTGGCGGCAGTTCTAGAGAGAGAGAAATTTCATTTGCCGGTGGGAGAACAGTCTATGATAACCTTGATAAATCCTTATTCGAAGCTTTTCCCATCTTTGTTGACAGCCTAGGAAATTTAATACTTCTTGATTGGCAATTTATTTACAAAGGTACCATTAGAGATTTTTATCCTCCAGTTAACTTTCTTCCTGAATCAGCAAACCAATTTCAAATTTACTTGGAATCTCTGAGAAAGTTGGAAGCTGAAAAAATGAACCAGTTAATCTCTGAAGTAGGAAAAAAAATAGAAATTCAAGAACTCCAAAATTTGATTGATTTCGCTTTTTTAGCACTTCATGGTCAGTTTGGTGAAGATGGCCAAATACAAGGGCTTTTAGAAAGCCTTGCCATCCCATATAGTGGATCAGGAATCAGAGCCAGTAGTATTGGCATGGATAAATCATTTCAGAAAAAAATCATGAATGCCGGGGGCTTCTTAAGCCCTGAAATGGCTATAATCAATAGGTTTGAGTGGGTTGACAATAATTATGATAATAAAATCAGCTACGCTGCAGAATCAATAAAATTTCCATTAGTGGTTAGGCCCGCAAATCAGGGCTCTTCCATTGGCGTTTCCATTGTTAACAATAAAGAACAACTCATAAATGCTATTGATCAGGCATTTTTTATCAAAAAAATAAAAAGTTCTGATTGGGCAAATTTATCCTTAGAAAATAAAATCCAGACCATTCGCGACTGGACAGATATCAGATATGGCATTGGTTTTCCGATGAATGTGCAAAAATCTGACAATTCCTCTGTTCAATTAGTTTATCACCCTGAAGATCTTTTGACTTTATTGGATACAATGTCTATCGACAAGCCGAACACCATTACTCTTGAAGGACATTTAAGCGAACAAAAAGTTGTCTTGGAAGGGTTTATAGAAGGAAGAGAGTTCTCTTGCGTTGTCATTCAAGATGAAAATGGAAAACCTGTAGCACTACCTCCAACTGAAATTCTAAAAGGTAAAGAGGTATTCGATTATCGTTCAAAATATCTTGCGGGATTGTCAAGAAAAGTTACACCTATTGATTTGCCTGAAAAAGATATTGAAGCCATTCGTAAAGAATGTGAGCGTTTGTTTGATTATCTGGAATTTAACGTTTATGCTCGAATTGATGGATTTATCAAGAAGGATGGAAGCATTATCCTTAATGATCCTAATACAACTTCTGGTATGTTACCTTCCTCTTTCTTTTTTCACCAAGCTGCAGAAATCGGCCTTAATCCATCTCAATTTTTAACATATATCATCAGAACTTCAATTATTGAAAGAATTAAAACCGGCATGCAGCTTAACGTATATGACTCTAAGTTGAATTTGCTGGACAGTAAAATTGCTAACAACAAAAAACTAAATAGACTTAAGAAAAAAGTAGCTGTAATTTTAGGTGGTTATTCATCTGAACGACATATTTCAGTAGAAAGTGGAAGAAATATTTATGAAAAATTATCAAGTTCCATAGAATTTGAACCAATACCTATCTTCTTAACGGGCAATTCTGAAAACATAGAATTATTTCAAATTCCTATAAATTTACTTCTGAAAGATAATGCAGATGACATTAAAGATAAAATCAAACATTTTACAAAACACCCTGTAACCAATAGGATTATTAAACAATGTAGTGATTTAACTAAAATTTATATCAACAGTAAGTCTATTCTGGAACCTGTTTCTGTCAGTTTTGAAGACCTCAAAACACAAGTTGATTTAGTTTTTATAGCGCTTCATGGAAGACCTGGTGAAGATGGACTTGTCCAATCAAAACTTGAAACATTAGGCATTCCATACAATGGATCAGATTCTAAATCTGCTGCAATAACTATCAATAAATTTGAAACCCTGCAAAAATTAAAATCAGCAGGATTTATAGTGACTGATCAATTTTTAGTAAAAAAATCAGACTATCTGGCAAACCAAGC
>JBILRD010000041.1:0-10019 GCA_044372845.1 Saprospira sp.
AAAAATGTAAATGGAACAACTTTTAGTGATCAGACAGATCGCCTGCATTTGGGGGATGAAGGTTGCGGATTGGCAACGACATTTAGTGATTATGACCAGGACGGAGATCCGGATTTAATGTTGTTAAACGATTTTGGAGCCTGGAATCATCTGGGAAATTTATTTTTCAGGAATGAATATCCGCTGGATAGTTTTACGGAAGTCAGTAAGAACATAGGTTTTTACAAGGAGATTTATGGAATGGGTATCGGTCCCGGAGATTTTGATCAGGACGGTGACATGGATTATTATGTGACCAATATTGGCGAGAATTCACTTTTTAGAAATGACGATGGAGTTTTTAGGGATGTAGCCAACGAAAAGGGTATCGATAGCAAAATGGTCAATGACTCCCTTTACAGTACCAGCTGGTCGGGCTTGTTTTTTGATTACGAAAATGACGGAGATCTTGACATTTATCTCAACAAAGGCAATACCCTGGCTATTACGCCAAGAACTGCTGTTTTGGATCCCAATAAAATATTTATCAATCAAGAGGGGCAGTTTACTGACGCTTCTAAAGGATCAGGTATTAATGATTCCTTGTCGCACCGGGGTGCTGCCATGTTGGATTTTGATCACGATGGAGATTTGGACATTGTATCCACTGTTCTAAAATTACCCTGGGCGCAGTATGCTGGGATGGATCAAAAGATAAAATTTTACAAGAATCTCAACAAATCAAAAAACAAGTGGATTGCCATTCAGTTGATAGGAGAGGGGAAGGTCAATCGTAGTTGTATCGGATGTTCTGTGACTTTAAATGATGGAAAAACAACAATGATCAAGGAGATTTCAGCAGGAACAGGGCATGGTTCGCAATCAACCAGGATGCTCTATTTTGGACTCGGAAAAAGAAAAAAAGCAGTCAATTTGACAATCCGATGGACCGATGGACAGAAAGATCAGATTACAATCAAAAAGTTCAATAGTTTGTATGCCATCCGAGCTGGAGGGTGGAGTTATAAGCTAAAATATTAACATAAATTTTAAGTCTAATTAACATGGCTTATTTATATTTGTTACAAACTATTTTACAATAATATTATGAGAGCGATTTTACTTTTACTTTTACCATCATTTGTTTTTGCACAACAGGTCATCAGAGGCCCTTATTTGCAGGTTAAAACAGATCAATCCATCGAAATTTGCTGGAGAACGGATGTGGCAACCAATTCAGTTATAAATTATGGAACTTCAGCTTCCAGTTTAAGCCAACAGGTAGTGGATAACAATGCGGTTACAGATCATTTTATCACTATTTCTGCTTTAACAGCCAATACAAAATATTATTATTCTGTCGGAACTACACAGCAAATTTTATCAACCGCTAGCAACCAACATTTTACTACTGCCCCTGCTCCGGGAACTGTAGGGCCTTACCGTTTTTGGGTCATTGGTGATTTCGGCAAAGGAAACCAAGGTCAAAGAGATGTAATGAATAGCTTTTTGGGATATAGTGCCAACAAGGATGTTGATCTTATGGTGATGCTTGGTGACAATGCCTATTCGGATGGCACTCAAACAGAATATCAAAATAACCTCTTCAATATTTACGATAGTATTCTACCCTATATTCCTGTTGTCAGTACACCTGGAAATCATGATTATAATAGTGTAAACAGATTTTCTGATCCTACACAACATACAGGACCTTACTATGATATATTCAATTCGCCTATCACTGGTCAGATGGGAGGTGTAGCTAGTAATACTGAATTGTATTATTCTTTTGATTATGGAAATATTCATTTTGTATGTTTGAATTCAGAACTACAGTCTTACACCAACAGCAGTAGTTCGCCCATGTTCAATTGGTTGAGATCGGATTTGCAAGCCAATACCAAAGAATGGACAGTTTGCTATTTTCACCAACCGCCTTACAGTAAAGGTTCTCATAATTCAGATGATTTTTGGGAGCTGTTGATGTTGGCTATGAGACAAAATGCCTTACCTATTTTGGAACAATACGATGTAGACTTGGTACTTTGCGGTCACAGTCATGTTTACGAGAGAAGCAAGTTGATCAAGGGGCATTACGGGTATTCCTTTTCCTTTAATAACAATACGCACACAGTCAGCAACAACAGTGGCAATTTCAGTCAGGGACAACACTATACAAAATATTTGAATGGTACCAATGACGGAACAATTTATGTGGTTTGCGGTAATTCCGGAAGTTCAGAATCTGGTTCTTCACTGAACCATCCTGTTATGGTGGCTTCTGATGGCGGTTCTAGTGCTTATGGATCTTTGTTGTTGGAAGTAAACGGCAACAGGCTGGACGGCAAGTATATCAAATCCAACGGCGTGATCGACGATGAATTTACCATTATCAAGCCCGATGGCAGTACCCCTGTGAACACTTCAGTAACAATAGAAGCTAATGAATGGCAGACTGCTAAGTTATACCCAAATCCTTCAGACGATAGAATAAATGTCGATTTCAGCTTACCAAAACAATCAAAAATCCGTTGGTCTGTTTACGATATCAATGGAAAAGTATTGTTGAAAGGTCAAAAATCTTTTGACAAAGGGAACCAGATTTTGGAATTGGATACGGATACGATTCCGAATGGAGCCTATATTTTAAGGCTTCAAAATCAGGAACAGCAAATTTCCTTACCTTTTGTCAAGCAAAAAAATAATTGATTTAGCTTGAATATTGATAAAAAGCTTTAGATTTGCATCCCGAACAATAAAAAAGATTATTGTTTTGCTTTTTAGGTCCTATAGCTCTTCCGAGAGTTATCGGAACGGTTAGAGCAGCTGACTCATAATCAGCACTCCGATAACCATCGGAAATTTTCGAGTCCTGTTGGGACCAATTGTTTTTATTTTGAATAATTATAGATAAATTCTTGTTAAAATATTTTGTTTTAGGTCCTATAGCTCAGTCGGTTAGAGCAGCTGACTCATAATCAGCGGGTCACAGGTTCGAGCCCTGTTGGGACCACAACTACAAAGTCTGTAATATTATTACAGACTTTTTTTATTTTAGAAAAAAGTTAAAATGTGTTTTGTATACATTCTAAAGAGCGAAAAAAATAATGGTTATTACATTGGTTGCACTGCAAAAAGCGTAGAGGAGCGACTAAAAGAACATAATGAAGGTAAATTCGAGAATTCTTATACGAAACGGGATCGACCATGGGTTATTTACCACAGCATTCAATGCGATAATATCGAGCTGGCTAGAAAGATTGAGAAGCATATAAAACTTGAATACTAATATCTATCTGCAATTATTAACATTCCCCCTTATACAAATCCATATAATCAAAAATGATGTTGATAGCCTCTTTTTTTAGATCCATTTTGAGTTTTTTGTTATTTCTAACATCATTCGTGCATTGGTAAACCTTACACCAATCGTCATTAAAAACATGTTGAGCTTTGATCAAAGCAGTGATGATGTTGAAAGTGTAACTCTTCTTATTTTTTGAAAGGGCTATCTCGGCAATTTCAAGTGCTTCTCTAACATCAAAATAATTATCCAGAGCAAGGATATAGGACATACAGAGTAGCTCATCGGCAGTTCCTCTTTTAATAAAATCAGCTCTGTTTTTATACTTTTTGGTCTTTTGGAGATGATCAAGAAAGGTTTCGGCATTATTATGCCCATGTAAGTTCCAACCCAAAGCATTGATAACAGCCATTTTGCTGTCGATAGATTGAGATCCGGTCAGATAGAACATGATTTCCTTATTGATTTTACATTTTGCATCCAAGGTAGCATCGATAATCAGAAGCTCATCATAAGCTTCGTAGATTATAGTGGAAGTCAGAGGAGAGTCAGCTTTTAATGAAGTACAACTCCATAATATTGTATATAGTAGGAGCAGGGACATGTTTAATTTTTTCATAATAGAGATGGACTATTCTTTGATAATTTTATAAAACTGGACAGCTCGATTTTCGTCGGTTACTTTTATAAAATAAAAACCAGAAGGACCATTGATTTCTATTTTATGAAGTTTTGTGTCTTTAAGTGTTGTGGTATTGATTTCCTGGCCACAGTTGTTAAATAGACTGATAATCAAACTCTTTTGTTCCTTGTCAAATTCGATAAAAAAATCTGCCTTGAAAGGATTAGGAAATAATTTAATTCTTTGCTCCGTTTCCAGTTGATTAAGGGATGTTGTGGAACAAAGTCCATGAGTTCCCAACTGATTTCTAAGAGGACTGTTCAACATAGCAGTTTGTGCTCGAACTTTTTGATCCGGACTAAACATGTATTTACTAGGTCCCATTGTGTAGTCCATAAAATTCATAAACATCTCCCCATCAGGACTATTTGACGGAGAGCTGCAAGATCCTACTCGCCATGGATAGGTCGGAGCGCCTGTATTTTGGGCAGAAGCAGGCGGCGTATCATTGCAAAAATCATTTCCGCAAGCAGCATCTCCCCAGATATGTCGAAGTCCGAGATAGTGACCTATTTCATGTGTCATCGTTCGACCATCAATATTAGGAGAAATGTAAAAACCTGCAGGATAAATTTGATAGGAACCAATAGCTTTGCTATAACACCAGATACCGTCTGTACTGTCAGATGAAGAATTGGGAATATCGCTCAGCCCGCTCAAAGGAGGAACAGATGAAACACCCGCACTGTTCAATGCAGAACTTTTATCGCTGATCCAGACATTGAGGTATTTTCTGGGATCCCAGATCGATTGTGGCTTGACGATATTATCCAAATAACTTTTCATAGTCGTTTGTGTCCCGAATTGATTGGGATTTGCCCAGCCTTTGGACTGATAATTTATTCTGTTGATTCCTGCTTCAGACAATAGATTTCCATATTCATCCATTGTAGCTGGGCAGAGCTCAATTTGAAAATCGGCTATTTTTATTCTTCCCAAGCTATCAAGATTTAGCGCATTGATATTTTGATTGATTGCCCAATTGACAAAAGCATTCGTAGGATAATTGGCTGCATTGTAGGAATTTCCGCTCAAATCCTGGTTGAGAATGCTAATCTGTGAATAGATTTGATCCTGATTTATGTTTGGGAAAGTACCTAAGGCTTCTCCGCCATGTATAACATGAAAGATAACAGGAATACTGTACGAAGCAGAAGAGTTGGAATTGCTTTTTAGTCCCTGAAGTTCAGTGATTAATTGCTGAAAGTTATTCTCCCATTCTATTCCTGCAAAGTCAGTTCCGCAGAATTCATCAGGTTCTCCATTTTGTGAAAAAGAAAAACTGCTCAGTAAGCATAAAAAGCAGATTGAGAGAGTTCTGTAGATCATATTTAAAAGATAAAGTTCACTGTCTTAGACCGATTTGGAAGAAGTAAGTTTAATGTTACAAAATAAAAACAATTCCCCTACTTCCCGATACAAAACTTGGAAAAAATATTCTCCAACAGATCCTCGACATCCACCTGCCCGGTAATCTCGCCTAAGTGTCTGATAGCCTGACGGATATCCATGGCATGAGTAGCGACAATAAGTAAATAGAGATAGCCAATTAAAAAACGATTAGAAAGCGCCGTCAAGCATTAGTAGTATAATGTGTGAAACAAACTATTTTTGGTATTATTACTTAATAGTTATTACTGTATCGACTCTATATTTTCTTCCTTATCTAATTTTTCAATTTCTTTTTTTACTTCATCAATTAGCTGTTGTTCTGTTGGCAAATACAATTGGTATTTACTTGCAATAATGGTATTATTGTTTTCTGGTAAGGTAATTCTTACAACAGCATCATTTTTATCTGTACAAAGCAAAATACCAATGGTTGGATTTTCATATTCCTGCTTTTCATATCGGTCGTAATAGTTTACATACATCTGCAATTGACCTATATCCTGATGGGTGAGTTTGTTAGTTTTTATTTCAATGATTACAAAACATTGTAACAGGCGGTTAAAGAAAACAAGGTCTATAAAAAACTCATCGCCTTCAATATGTATTCGTTTTTGCCTAGCTACAAATGCAAAGCCATTACCTAACTCTAAAATAAAATCTTGTAAATGGGTAATAATTGCTTTTTCCAAATCTTTTTCGTAGTAGGAGGCTTCTCTTTTCAGACCCAAAAATTCCAATACCATGGGGTCTTTGATGATTTCTTTGGCATCGCTAGGCAACTTTTCTTTTCTTGCTAGCGCCAAAACACTTTGTATGTCGTTACTCAATAAAAGTCGTTCAAACAATTGGCTGTTTACTTGGCGTTCTAATTGTCTTGCTGTCCAGTTATTTTTATCTGTTTCGGCTATATAAAATTCTCTTTTATCTTGATTTTCAATACGTATGAGGGTGCGATAATGTGTCCAACTGAATTGCGAACTCAGTGCGTTCGTATTTGGAAATATTTTATAAAACTGCCTATTCATCTCTAATTGCCGAATAGAAAACCCTGACCCAAATTGTGGTTGAAAGGTTTCAGAAATGGATTTGATTAGATATGTTCCATAATCTGCTCTATCTTTTCCCTGTTGCTCTTCTTCAAAAATCACCTTACCAATTTGCCAATACATCAAAACTCTTTCAGTATCAACAGATCGGATAGCCCTCTCTTTTGTCGTACTGATTATGGATTGTATCTGCTGTATGAGTTCTTGTTTTATTGGCATAGTTAACAAATATATACTGAAATGCAGTTATAGTCAATAAAAATTATAAAATAGTGTTGTAAAGTGCAATAAAACAGTCAATTAGAAAAAATTATTTTCCTATACAAAACTTCGAAAAGATATTCTCCAAGAGATCCTCGATATCCACCTGCCCGGTAATCTCTCCTAAGTGCCTGATAGCTTGACGGATATCCATGGCGAGGAAGTCGCCACTCATGCCGATTTGAATGCCTTCGATGACTTTGTGGAGGGCAGCCTGAGCACCCGTCAATGCCTCGTAATGTCTTAGATTGGTAACGACGGTCTGATCCTGCAGATTGAGATTGCCGGCAACCGCTTCGTAAAGGCTGTTTTTTAAATCTTCGATATTGGCCTTGTTCAAAGCGGAAATCTGGATATGGTTTTCCGGTACAGCGCTGAATATAGCATCGGCGATATTGTCCTGAAACTGATAAACCGTATCGGTTTTGTTGGCTACAATGATGGTTTTTAGCCCCTGGTGATCGAGTTTTTCAAGGTCTTCCTGCACCTCTTGCTGACTGCTTTTTGCAATATCATAAACATATACCAGCAGGGAGGATCCTGCGATTTTATCCAGCGTTTTTTGTATGCCGATGACTTCGATCTGGTCCGCAGCTTCTCGTATTCCGGCAGTGTCGATCAGTCTGAACAGGATGCCGTTGATATTCAGCGTCTCCTCGATGGTGTCGCGAGTGGTTCCCGGAATGTCTGAAACGATGGCCCTTTCCTCGTTCAAAAGGACATTCAGCAAAGTTGATTTTCCGGCATTGGGACGACCGGCAATGACCGTGGAAATTCCGTTTTTAATCACATTGCCCAGTCGGAAGGATTCTCGAAGGGCAGCAATTTTCATGAGCAAAGTGCTTACCAGATTTTCCAGTTCGTTGCGGTTGGCAAATTCGACATCTTCCTCGCCAAAGTCCAATTCCAGTTCTATCAGACTGGCAAAATTAATCAGCTCCTGCTTCAGGGATTTGATCTCATCGGAAAATCCGCCTTTGATTTGTTTGAGTGCCAGTTCCAATGATTTTTCAGAATCGGCAGCAATGATATCCGCCACCGCTTCGGCCTGACTCAGATCCAGCTGTCCGTGTAAAAAAGCACGAAGGGTAAACTCGCCTTGAATGGCCAGTCGGGCGCCATTTCTCAAAAACAAACCCAGGATTTGCTGCTGAATATAAGGCGACCCGTGGCAGGAAATTTCCACCACATTTTCGCGGGTGTAGGAATTCGGTCCGATAAAAACGGAAACCAATACCTGATCCAGCGGCTTTTTATTTTCATCGAGAATATAGCCCAGATGAATGCTATGGGAAGCGACTTTTCTGATGTCTTTCCCTTTGAAATGTGCTGCAACGATATTCAATGCTTCTGAACCCGACAAGCGTATCACTGCAATGGCACCTGTTCCTGCAGGAGTAGCAATCGCGCAAATCGTGTCTTTGGTATCTATATAATTATACATAAATAGTTGAAAATCTGTTATTTTATTTTGTAGTCCAATAAAATGGCTTCCATCTGTTCCTTCCCTTCAGCATCCTGGTAGGTGGAGCGGATGATCCCAATTCCTTCCGCAATGATGACTTTTCGGTAAGGTAAAATTTCAAAAAGGTAGCAATTCTTATAGGTTTTACCATTCACTTTCTGATCTTCAGCGATTTTGCTGGCCTTCACTTCCATAACGACATCTCCCATGCAGGTGGTATAGTTGCTGGCTTTATCAGGTCGAATATAAAGGGGCATAGTAAATTCGGCAGCGCCGCGACTTTGACAGCGAACGAAGATGCTATCTCCCTTGATCAGCCATTTTTCAAAATTCAAATCCACTTTTATTCCATCTTCCGATTTTTGGTGGCTGATAACCCTCAAAGTATCAATCTGATTGAGTTCAACAGATTTGTAGACCCAATAGTTGCCAACTTCATAGGGAATGAGGGTTTTGCCGCAATCAGCCTTAGATTTTTGACAATGTTTGGTGGATTTGCAGGCTCCAAAAATCAAGAGGAGCGGAAGCAGATAGATTAGTTTTTTCATATTTTTAACTTTAATGATCAAGTTACGGGATAGCCTTTCTTTTTGTACATGACTTCTACCAATACCCTTTGCAAATGAGGTGCCATATCGAAGGCGATGTCCACTTCTATCGGTAAGATGTACAAAGGTATGGAACTATCGGCCAGACTATGCAGCCTGACAGCATCTTTTTCGGTACTTAGCATCAAACAATGATGAGAGCTACTTTTTAGCTGTTCAAAACTCGTCATTATTTTTTTCCAGTCGGAAGAAGTATAATGGTGATGGTCTGGAAACTTAAGATGTTTAAAAGAAATATTTCTGGATTTTAATTCTTTCTCCAATGGATTGGCATCAGCTATTCCACTGACCAGTAGAACCTGTTGTTTGGAAAGTTCCTCCCAGTCCAGATGAATTTCCGGCATGGCATGACGATAAGCCTGACCGTATTTAAGGTAAGAGAAAAATACTTTTTGATGGGGCAGCGGATTTATTTTTTGGATGAATAAATCAGCTGCCTCCTTACTAAGATCAGAAGGACATTTACTGACGATGATGGCATTGGCCCTTTTATAATTGAAGGCAAATTCTCGAAGATTACCGGCCGGAAGGACATAGTCCTCAAAAAACGGTTGTTGATAGGTGGTCAGCATCAGGTAAAAATCTGCTTTGAGTGCCCAGTGTTGCATGGCATCATCTAGAATCACCATTTGAGGTCGGGGATTGAATCGTTGGATTTTTTCCAGACCTTTTAGTCTGTTTTCAGAAACGAGGATGGGGATTTCGGGAAATTTTTGAGCGATTTGAAGCGGTTCGTCTCCTACTTCTTCGACAGTATCGTTGAGGTTGACCAGACGGAGTCCGGATTTTTTTCGACCATAGCCTCTGCTAAGCACCGCGACATGGTGGTAATTTTTTAAAAATCGAATGATGTATTCAACATGTGGCGTTTTTCCTGTACCACCGGTGGAAAGGTTACCGACGACAATATTGGCTATTTCGAACCTTTCGGCATGCAAATAACCTTTTTTGTAGAAGCTCTTTATAAGTTCTACGATTAGTCCGTAGAGCAAAGAAAAGGGAAGCAGTAAAAGTCGCAGGTATTTAAACATTTGAAAGATAGATGATTCAATATGTCAAAAATAACTGTTTCTTTTTAGAATTTCATCAAGAAAAGGAGATGACAGTGATTAACTTTAGAGAAAAAAATAGGCTGCCTTTTGAGCAACCTATCCTAAAATGATTAATTTTATATTTATTTAGAATACAAAACGTAATCCAAAGCCCAAATTAAATACAGGAACACCATTAGAGTCAAATTTTTTGACTTTTAAAGTTGTATTAGGATTAGGGTCTTTAG
>JBILRD010000060.1:0-8625 GCA_044372845.1 Saprospira sp.
CAGTGCCACTTCTGGTAAATCCAGCCCCTCTCTCAATAAGTTAATTCCAACTAAAACATCAAAATCTCCTAATCTTAAATCCCTTAGAATTTCAACCCTTTCCAAAGTGTCAATATCTGAGTGGATATATCGACATTTAATGTTTAGTTTTCCGAAATATTTAGCTAATTCTTCGGACATTCTTTTGGTGATAGTCGTTACAAGCACTCGTTCGTCTCTTGCTACTGATTTGTTAATCTCGTCCAAAAGATCATCCACTTGATTGATACTTGGACGAACATCTATGACAGGATCCAATAGACCGGTTGGCCTGACGATTTGTTCTACTACCAATCCCTCGGTTTTTTCCAATTCATAATCTGCCGGTGTAGCACTGACAAAAACTACCTGATTCATCAGATTCTCAAATTCAAGAAAATTGAGAGGTCTGTTATCCAATGCGGATGGTAATCTGAAACCAAAATCGACTAAGGTTGTTTTTCTGGATCTGTCGCCACCGTACATCCCTCTGAATTGTGGCATGGTTACATGGCTCTCATCAATCATCATGATATAATCATCCGGAAAATAGTCTAAAAGGCAAAATGGTCTCGCTCCGGGATTCCTGCCATCAAAAAATCTGGAATAATTTTCAACTCCCGAGCAATAACCTAATTGTCGAATCATTTCCAGGTCCATTTCAACCCGCTCTCTCAATCTTTTGGATTCTATGTATTTACCTTCAGACTCCATGTATTTTACCTGATTATGGAGTTCATCTTCAATGTCTCTGATAATTTCTTTCAGTCTGTCCTTGGGAGCGACATAAAGATTTGCAGGGAAGATGGAAATCTGATCCAAAACCTCGAATGATTTACCACTATTATTGTCAATTCTATGAATTTCTTCGATTTCATCTCCAAAAAAAATGATTCGAATACTGTGATCAGAATAGGGCAGACAAATATCTACGGTATCTCCTTTTACTCTGAAGTTACCACGTTCCAAGGTCAATTCTGTTCTGGAATACAGGGAGTCCACCAATTTATACAACAGAGAATTTCTGCTGATACGTTGATCTACTTTAAGGGTGATAACGCCATTTTTATAATCTTCGGGGTTACCCATACCATAAATACAGGAAACGGAGGCAACTACGATAATATCCCTTCTGCCGGAAAGTAGTTGAGAGGTTGCTCGGAGTCTTAGTTTGTCGATTTCAGCATTGATAGCCAGATCTTTTTCGATGAAAGTATCTGAAGAAACGACATAAGCTTCCGGCTGATAATAGTCGTAATAAGAAACAAAATATTCAACAGCATTATCAGGAAAAAACTGTTTGAATTCACCATACAACTGAGCTGTCAATGTTTTGTTATGAGTAAGAATCAAGGTAGGCCTTTGCATTTTTTGAATAACATTGGCCATAGTATAAGTCTTACCTGATCCTGTAACCCCTAGCAGGCATTGAAATTTATCTCCGCGGTCAATACCCTTACTGAGTTCTTCAATAGCCTTGGGTTGGTCTCCCATTGGAGAAAAAGCAGATTTGAGTTGAAATTGTTTCATGGATTTATTTTCTGCTTATCTATAATCGAAGAAAGGGCCATTAAGTTCAAGATTTTGAACCTAATTGCTGTCTTAATACCTCATAGAGAATAATTCCGGTAGCAACGGATACATTGAAAGAGTCTGTCTGACCCCTCATTGGAATTTTAAAAGGCTGATCGACTTTTTCAAGTAACATTCTGTTGACACCCTTTGCCTCATCTCCCATAACAATTGCCAATGGGCCATTTAGTTCAAGATCGTACAACATTTTATCCCCTTTAAGGTCGGCAGCAATTACCTGAACACCATTCAATTGTAAAAACTCGACCGTTGTCATCAGACTATTAACTCTGCAGACAGGAAGTAAACTCAAGGCTCCGGCAGAGCTCTTCATGGCTTCATCATTGATTTGAGCTGAACCTTTTTTAGGAAGCACCAAGGCATGTGCACCAGCTGCCTCTGCTGACCTGGCAATAGCACCTATATTTCTGACATCTGTTACACCATCTACCAAAATAAATAATGGAGTTTCTCCCTTGTCATAAACCATTGGCAAAATATCTTCTACATGGTAGTAAGGAATTGGAGAAACAAAGGCGATAACACCCTGATGATTTTTTCTGGTGATACTATTGAGCCTTTCTTTGGGAACAATCTGCATAGGCACATTAGCTTCTTTGCAGAGATAGCGAAGGCGCTTTTCAAATTCCCCGTGTATTACGTTGGATAACAAGACTTTTTCTATGGTTCTGTTATTTTCGAGCGCATCGACAACAGGATGTCTTCCATACAATAGTTCAGTATTGTTATTATTCGATTTATCGTTTTGGTCAAAATTTTTATCCATCTGATTTTTTAATCTTCAAAAAACTAATAATTATTTCGACCATTCAAATGAATTGAGCATTGTCATAACGTCTTTTTTGACGAATTCAATAATCGGAGCCATAGAATCAGCTTCAGGTCTAGAGTTAAAATATAAGGCAGCTCTCAGGGCATGGTTTACACTGTCTGTTATTACAATTTGAAAAGGAGAAGCTACATGTCCTTCAATATTAAAAAGGACTCCATAAACTTTTTTTTCAGGGTTGTTGATGATAAAATCTTCCAAAGAGTTAGCCTTAGGAACATGTTCATGAGCCATCTGATAGGCATCATTGTAAACATCATGCAAACAGGCAGAAAGCGTATCGCATTTTCTTAAGTTGGTATAGGTAAAATGCAAAGAGCCATTCAAGGATGGAAACTTGAGGTTAAACCAACAAGGATCCGGAGCATTGCGATTTAGAAAGAGGGTATCCTGTTCAAACTCCATATAATCCGGGTGTTCGAAGGAGAAACTGCAAAAATCTTTTTTCAATGTAGTCGTTTTCCTTTCTGGATAATCCACTTTTGGATAAAGCCTGGGTTTTGGGATAAATACCTTTTCCTCCTTGCAGGATCCTATGATAATGGTTAGAAGTATGGCACTGATGATGACAAAATATTTCATGTATTTGATTCGAATTTTTATTCTGTAAGTCTGGTGACCTTTATTTTTTCAATTCTTCTTTCTGAGGTGTTTACAATGTTGAAACTTATCTGTTTGTAATTGATAATACTGTTTTTCTTAGGTATTGACCCATTTAGGATGATCATCATCCCAGCAATGGTTTCAGCAGTTTCCTTGATTTCATCAAAATATTCGTAATCTAAGTCAAATATCTTGCAGAGTTCAAAAATATTGGTTCGACCTTCAACGATAAAGGTATCATCGTTCACTTTGGTATATCCTAAATCTTCAGGTTCGTCGAATTCATCATTTATTTCTCCGACAATTTCCTCAAGGACATCTTCCAAAGTTACAATTCCGGAAGTGCCGCCATACTCATCAACGACAATAGCCATGTGAGTTCTTCTGCTTTGAAATTCAGTAAAAAGGTCATCAATCTTTTTATTTTCAGGAACAAAGAAAGCTTGCCTTAACAAGCTATGCCAGTTAAAGTCATTTTTCTTATCAAAGTGTTCAATCAGGTCTTTTGAATGGATGATGCCTGCAATTTTGTCAAAGGTTTCTTCAAAAACAGGTACTCTGGAGTAATTGGAGTTTTTTATAATTTCTCTTACTACATCAAAATCACTGTCTTTGTCTATACTGACTACATCAATTCTGGATTTCATAATATTATTGACGGAGATATTTCCAAACTTGACGATACTTTTTAGCAAACCGATTTCCTCTTTGGCAAATTTTGCATCTTTGACCGTCATTTCAATGACCTGTTCTATTTCTTTTTGACTGACATTGTTCACATTACCATTTTTTACTTTGGATGCCAATCTGGTCTCAATAAATTTAGTACTGTTAACTAATATCCAGCTTATCGGATATAGAATTGATCTAAGCGTTAACAAAGGACGAGCCATAAATTTTGCCAGATTCATTCTTGATGCAACACTGTTACTGGCGTATACTTTAGGCAGGATTTCACCACATAATACTATAATGAAGGTTACTAGAATAACATTGATAAGAAATTTAAACCATGCTGCTGTGTCATCTGGTAAAATATTATTGAAGATGATCGTGGAGGATAATACCGCTCCAATATTTACAAAGTTATTGGTTATAAGTATTGTGGATAAAAGATAATGAGGCTTATCCAGCAATTTTAAAATATTGGTTTTACTACTGCTGGCCTCTTTATGAAGATGGTCAAGATCATTATGCGTGATGGAGAAGTAAGCGACTTCAGAACCGGACATAAGTGCAGAAATTATCAAAAAAACAACGATAACTGCCAGAGCTATCCAAGATTCTGTACCAAAATTAGAACTAAAAAGTAAAATAAAATCAGGATAAGGTTCAGGAAAAGGGTCCGAGTCCATTAAGGTATTATTAAGTTAAAAAATATTCAACGATACTAAATGTTGAATTGTTTAAAATGGTAAATCATCCTCTTCTTCAACGGATTTAGAGGTAGGTTTAGAAGATTTTTGATTAGAAGAATTATCTATGTTACTTTCGAACGATTCAACTGGGGCAGGGCTGAAATTTTCATAGTTGCCGCCCTCTCTTTTCTCTAGAGATCTGAAAGTATTGACGGCAACTTCAGTTCTGTAGTTTGTTTTTCCGTCTTGATCTTGCCAGGATTGTGTAGTCAGTTTACCTTCGAGGTAGACTAAGGAACCTTTTTTCAATTGTTTTTCAGCTCTGTCAGCCAAATCTCTCCACATAATTATATTGTGCCATTCGGTCTGGTCTTTCCATTCACCATCTTTATCTTTGTACGACTCACTGGTTGCCATGGTAAAACGTACATATGAGGCTCCGTTTGGAAGTGTCTTTTTTTCAGGATCTTTGCCTAAACGACCGATGAGGGTTACTTTGTTTATCATTTTTTATATTTTCTATTTTTCAAATTCGTCAAGAAAATGGTTGATCAATCTTGGGAATGCAAAGTTTGTAATTTTTTTTAAATCAATTAGTTGAAAGTCCATTTTATTCTGCAATATTTCTGGAATTTCATCATTGATTTCCACAAAGATAGCCAAAATCTTTTGATGTGTCAAGACCTGCTTGTAAGTTGAAGATAATTTAATCTTTGTAAACTCAGAAGATATAGAAAAATTAGCGTCAAAATACTTTTTTGAGCATTCTCTCAACAAATTCTCCTCTTCAGAAATTGATTGACTTGTCTCTATCATTGGAAATTCGTAAAGGCCCCTCCATATATCTTTCTCTGTTCTTTTTCTGATAAGACTCTGATTCTTCGAATTTCTCCATACAAAATAATAAAAGTAGCGATTTTTTTTAATTAGTTTTTTGGATTTTATTGGCAGACTGTTGATTTTATTTAATTCCAGCGCTAAACATTGATGATTTAATGGGCAATTTTTACAATCCGGAGAGGCTGGTTTGCATACTGTTGCCCCAAAATCCATAATTGTCTGATTGTAATCTGATGCTCTTTGTGTATCAATCAATTGATTTGCCAAAAGGTTGAATTCTTTTTTACCAATCGTTGTGTCAATGGCTGTTTCTATATTGAAAAAACGCGATAAAACTCTGAATACGTTACCATCCAAAACAGCATGAGCTTTGTTGTAAGCAAAAGAAGCTATAGCTGCAGCAGTGTAGTCACCAATCCCTTTTAATTTTCTCAACTCCTCAAAGCTGTAGGGAAATTGACCATTAAGGTGTTCCTGGATAAATTTTGCTGTTTGGTGCAAGTTTTTTGCTCTGGAATAATAGCCCAAGCCCTCCCAAAGTTTTAAAACACGATCTTCGCTGGCATTGGCCAAATCGGAAATGGTCGGAAAATTTTCTTTAAATTTCAGATAATAGGGCGTACCCTGTTCCACTCTTGTTTGTTGCAAAATTATTTCAGATAACCAGATTGAATAGGCATCATGATCCATCTTCCATGGCAGAAACCTTTTTTCGCTGTGGTCATGCCATTTTAAAAGCGCTGTTCTGAAAAATATTTCTCTTTCTATTTCGTTCATTAGTATGAATCTTGCGAATAAAATAATTGGAAGTTTGTTAATAATTAAGCAAGGTCAAATTTTAAAAAAAATTGACTAAATTCTTTATCTTGGCATTGTTTTTAAAGTTTAAAAAGAATATTACCAATATATTTAGCGATCATGAGAACTTTTCTTTTGTTAAATCTAATCATTATCCTTTCTAATTTTTCTCTTTTTGCTCAAAAGAACGACAAAAAAGGGGAGCGTAAAGATTATATTATCAACCTTTCCAGAGATACTATTTGGGGGAAAATCAGTGGAAATTTAACTCCTGCAACGGCATCTTTAAAGATTGTTTTTACGGACGATTTGACTAAAACAAAGAAAGTTTATAAACCAAGACAAATCAAGGCCTGGAGACATGGAAACCTCCAATATACCTATGAATCCAAAGAATATCGTCCTAAGGGAATGAGAAAAGAGGATTTAGGCTATGCTGTTTTTATGAAATGTTACACACCTTATGAGGGTACCGTCAGACATTATGTGTACTACAACACTGATGGAGAAGATGGTTATTATCAGACATTTTTAGAGCGTAGCGATGTGATGGTAGAGGTAGTTTATGAAAAATTTTACAGCCAACTAGCGGAGTATTTTATAGATTATCCTGAGCTCTGTGAAAAGTTAAAAGCAAAAAAATATAAAAAATCACAACTGACAGAAATTGTTGATGAGTACAACAAAGTCAAAGATAAAGATGATTGGTAGCGTTTGATAACTCTTGAACCAAGCTTGCCTTAAACTGTTTTTTTTGTTCAAGAGAAAAATTATTTGTCGGTGAATATAGTATTTCAATATCCAAGTTGGTTTGTTTTATTTTGTTTGGCAGCAGGATTTCTGTTTGCCTTTGCCATGTATTATAAAGACAAAAGGTTTGGCGAACAGAGTCAGAAATTAAATCGAATTTTAGCAGGTTTAAGATTTGTATCAGTTACTATTATCTGCCTTTTGTTGCTGGATCCCGTGATGAGGGCTTCTGTGACAGAAAAGAAAGTACCCATCGTCGTCTTAGCTCAAGACAATTCAGAATCGGTCTTACAGTCGATGGATCCTAAGGAAAAGGCTGATTATCAACAAAAAATGGATGTCCTTCGAAAAAAATTATCTTCAAAATTTGAAGTTAAAGAATTTTCTTTCGGTCAGGAAGTTAAAGAAGGTATCGATTACAGTTTCAAGGATAAGACCACGAATATTTCTCAGTTATTGGAGGAGTTGTATGATATGTACAGCAATCAAAACTTAGGAACTGTTATCCTGGCTTCAGATGGAATTTACAATCAGGGAAACAATCCTGTTTACATGGGAGCCAAACTCCATGTTCCGATTTACAGCATCGCTCTCGGAGATACTATTCCGAAAAAAGATTTGGTATTGAAAAAGGTTTACAATAACCAGATTGCTTATCTGGGAGATAAGTTCAGCATTCAGTTGGATATCGCCGCTATCAATTGCTCCGCCGCCAATTCAAAATTAACGGTTACGAAAGGCAATAAAATCCTTCACGAATCTGCTGTTAATATTGACAATAATGATTTTTTTGTCAGCAGGGAAATTATTCTGGATGCTGATCAGGTTGGCGTTCAGAAATACAGAGTTTCTCTCAGTTCTGTCAATGGTGAAATCACGGCAGCCAATAACTACAAGGATATTTATGTAGATGTTTTGGATGCAAGACAGAAGATATTACTGTTGGCCGAGTCGCCGCATCCGGATATCGCGGCACTGCGAAGAATGATCAGTTCCAATAAAAATTATGAGGTGGAGGTTGCCTATGCAGATAAGCTCAAAGAGTCAGTTACAAAATATGATTTCGTCATTCTGCATCAATTGCCTAGTAGAAGAAACCCGGTAAAAGATGTTTTGAATGCAATAAACTCTAAAAAAATTCCTCACTGGTATTTTGTCGGAACCTTGACAGATTATATTGCCTATAACCAGGCGCAGTCGATGCTGAGTATCAATGCCCGATTGAATCAGACCAATGATGTGGAAGCTGTTTTGAATACCAATTTCAAATCTTTTACCCTGCATCCAAAGATGGGAGAGAATATTTACAAATTTCCCCCTGTGAATGCTGCCTTTGGAGATTTTAAAGCCAAGGCGGATGCAGAAGTATTGTTGACTCAAAAAATTGGAACTGTTTCAACTGGTTTTCCGCTTTTGGTCTTGGGCGAAGAAAGAGGCGTAAGAACCGCAGTTATGGGAGCGGAGGGGATTTGGAAATGGAGAATCTTTGATCACATGCAGCGTCAGAATTTTGACATTTTTGATGATCTGATTGGCAAGGTAATTCAATATCTTGGAGCTAAGGAAGATAAGAGAAGGTTCCGCGCCTTTGCCTCTAATAACCTCTACAATGAAACGGATAAAATCATCATTGATGCCGAATTGTACAATGAAAGTTTTGAACGTATCAATGATCCGGACGCCTTTTTAGAAATCAGCAATGAAAAAGGGGAGAAGTTTCCCTACACTTTCAATAAAGTTGGAAACAGCTACAACATCAATGCAGGTATGTTTCCTGCCGGAGTTTATAAGTTTGAAGCCAAGACTACTCACAAAGGCGAAGTTTTGAAAGCCGGC
>JBILRD010000428.1:0-2553 GCA_044372845.1 Saprospira sp.
ACAATATAGAGGGAATTCCTACATTGACTTTGCCAAATCTCTTTCATCCTGTTTTTTTGAATGAGGAAGTGGAATTAGAGGATGATTTTGATACTTTAATGATCAAGATGGATGAGTTGATTGGTTTAACTCAATTGAAAAAACAAGTTATAGATCATGCAAATTATATCAATTTCTTGAAATTAAGGATTGAAAAAGGCTTTGTAGAGGAAGATGAAATCAATATTCATTCAGTTTTTATAGGTAATCCTGGAACCGGTAAGACTACTGTTGCCAAGATGATGGGCAAACTCTATAAAAGTATGGGTTTGTTAACCAGTGGACATGTTTGTGAAGTGGATAGAGTAGATTTGGTAGGAGAGTACATTGGACAAACCGCGCCCAAAGTTAAGGAGGCTATTGAAAGGGCAAGGGGTGGTGTCTTATTCATAGATGAGGCTTATTCTTTGGCTAGAGCTCAGGATGACAGCAAAGATTTTGGACGAGAAGTCATCGAGATTTTGGTAAAGGAAATGTCAAGTGGAAATGGAGATTTAGCAGTTATTGCTGCAGGTTATCCCAAGGAAATGAAATATTTTCTGGAATCAAATCCTGGTTTAAAATCAAGGTTTAAATTATTTTTTGATTTCCCGGATTATCTTCCTGAAGAATTATCCGCAATTGCAGATTTGGCTGCTCAGAAAAAATCTGTAACATTTACCGAATCAGCCAAAAATTACTTAGATGAAATCATTACGGAGTCTTACAGAAAAAGAGATAAATCTTTTGGAAATGCAAGATTTGTTTTTGATTTGATAGAGAAAGCCAAGGTGAATCTTGGTTTAAGAATTATGTCCTCTGAAAAGCCTAATTTTTACCAAAGAGAAGAACTTGCCAGAATCGAATTAACGGACATAGAAAAAATTGAGGTTGAAATTCCTAAGAAACTTCCAAATCTATCTATCGATGAAAAATCTCTGGATAAAGCACTTTCAGAACTTCGAGATCTGGTGGGTATGAATAATATCAAATCTGATATTGAAGAAATGGTCAATCTTGTAAGGTTTTACAAGGAAAGTGGTCGAAATGTTTTGAATAAGTTTTATCTGCATACTGTTTTTGTTGGTAATCCAGGTACTGGTAAAACAACTGTGGCTCGAATTTTAACCAAAATTTATAAAGCTTTGGGAATTTTGGAAAGAGGCCATACTGTTGAAACCGATCGTCAAGGTTTGGTGGCAGGATATGTTGGACAAACTGCTATAAAAACAGCAGAAAAAATTGATGAATCATTGGGTGGAGTGCTCTTTATTGATGAGGCTTATGCCTTGAGTGTTGGCAGCTCTGGAAATATGGGTGGAGCCAGTGATTTTGGTAATGAAGCAATTCAGACATTATTGAAAAGAATGGAAGACAGCAGAGGTCAGTTTTTTGTCTTTGTTGCTGGTTATCCTGATAATATGGAAACTTTTTTAAAGGCTAATCCAGGGCTAAAATCAAGATTTGATAAAATTTTGAAATTTGAAGATTATTCTGCTGAGGAATTATTTGAAATTGCAGTACAAATGCTAGATCAGGAAGGGCTTGTGCTGAACGAAGAGGCGCAGGGCCATCTTAAAAATTATCTCTTCTTTGTATATGAGTATCGCGATAAGTATTTTGGCAATGCCAGATCAGTGAGAAATATTGTCAATGAAATTACAAAAAATCAGAGTTTGAGATTAGCTTCTATTCCTTTAGAAGATAGGGCAGTAGCTATTCTAAATCTTATTACTTACGAAGACGTCACCAGTCTGAAATTAAATACAGAAGACGAAATTTTCAGTAAAAAATCAATTGGATTTAGAAAACAGGCTGGGGCAGGAAATTAGTTTGCTTCTAAAGCTAGCAATCCTTAGTTAGAATGATATCATAATGCGCCATCTCTTATTTTATCTACCAAAGAAGGATCCAATAAAGTACTGGTATCTCCTAAATTAGTGCAGTCACCCTCTGCAATTTTTCTGAGGATTCTCCTCATAATTTTTCCGCTTCTGGTTTTAGGAAGCCCTGGAACAAATTGTATTTTATCTGGTTTGGCTATTGGACCGATTATTTTGGCAACGGTTTGAATAATATCCTGTCTGCTGTGTGCCTCATCGATGTGTAAGTTATCCATAATTACAAAAGCATAAATACCTTGGCCTTTGATGTCGTGAGGATATCCAACTACGGCACTTTCTATAACAGAAGCATGCATGTTGATAGCATTTTCGACCTCTGCGGTTCCAATTCTATGGCCGCTTACATTGAGTACGTCATCTACACGACCTGTGATTCTATAGTTTCCCGATTCGTCACGATAAGCACCATCACCAGTGAAGTATTTGTTTTCATAAATTGAAAAATAAGTTTTCTGGCATCGTTCATGATCTCCATAAGTTGATCTAATCATTCCTGGCCATGGATATTTAATGCATAGATTTCCGTTTATATTATTTTCATAGATTTCAAGACCATTTTCATCGACTAAACAAGGTTGTACTCCCGGTAATGGTAAGGTTGCAAAACTAGCTTTGGCGGCTGTGACTCCTG
>JBILRD010000429.1:0-2547 GCA_044372845.1 Saprospira sp.
ATTATATTTTAAATGTTGAAGGGCAGAAAAAAGCTCCTCTTGTTGATCTGAATATTCAAACATATCACTAAAAATTATCACCAGTGATCTTCTGTGAATTGCTTCAGCTATTTGATGCAATGATTCAGCTGCATTTGTTTTTCTATTATTAACTGGATTGTTAAGATACTGTTCTAGTTGAGAAATGATTAAATTCCTATGTTGAGTGCTGGATTTCGATGGACTATGAAATTCCAATTTTTCAGAAAAGGCACTTAACCCAAAAGCATCTCTTTGTTTTTGAAGAAGGTGAATTAACGAAGCTGCAGCCAAAGAAGAAAAGGCAATTTTATTTACAAAAGCCTTATTCCTTTTATTGGGAGCTTCGGGAAAATACATAGAGGATGAAGTATCCAATACAATTTGACATCTAAGATTTGTTTCTTCCTCAAATTGTTTAGAATACAATCTATCCGTTCTGGCAAAAACCTTCCAATCAATATTTTTAGTTGATTCGCCGGGATTATAAATTCTATGCTCGGCAAATTCAACAGAAAAACCATGAAAGGGGGATTTGTGAAGACCAATAATAAAACCCTCTACAACTTGTTTTGCTAGTAATTCTAAATTTCCGCTTTGGCGAATATCATATTCATTTAATATATTCATACTACTAAACTCAATTTATCCGATACTTATATAATCGTCAAAAACAATGCAAATCTAATCAACAATACCTATAAAACGTCATTTACTTAAAACTAAACAATTTTAACATCAAAAAAGTGCTCATCATAATATTTTTCTTAATTTAGTCTTTCAAATAATAACATGTAATCAATAATTTGATTTACTTGATACACTTTTCAAGATATAATCCATTGACTTAGTGTAAAATCTTTTAATTTTTTCTGATAAGATTTATACTTTAACCACAAACTATATGAATCAATTTTACAAGAGTTTCGGAAAATTAGCCCTAATTATTTTCCTATCGACACTTGGAAACATTTCCATTTTTTCTCAAGCCAGAATTCAAGTAAGAGTTGTCAGTGTTGCTGTTTTAAATAACGTTGACTGTGATGGTTTTCTTACTGGAAACAGTGATTTTGTTATTGAATACATTGCTACTGACAATACCATCGGTAGATCCAATAACAACCCTGTTCTCTTTGGTTTTCTTGGTGATTTTAACCATGCCTATAATAATGGCAATAATGGTCCTTGGACCTTAACATCTCCAAATGGCACTATCAATCCAAATAACGGAATTTTCTTCGACTGGGAATACCCATGTCCAAACGACATTCCAACAGTTATGAATATTGAATGGCAAGGATATGAAAATGACGCACCGACCAACTATGATTTAACCGGTGGAGCTTTCTCAGAGGTAAGAACCGGAGCTCAAACAGGAACAATTGCTGTTCCAGCTGCACCTGGAACAATTCAACAAACATTAACCGCTAGCGGTACCAGTGGATGTGGAACACAAACTTATCGTATTGTTCTTGAAGTAACAAGAATTGCATTATCTGTAAATTATTTAGCAGATGATATTTGCAGTGCTCCACTTCTTAATCTCAATACTACCTATACCTATGCCTGGTGTCCAAATGCTACACTTCAGCCAAATGAACCTCATAGAGGCGATGTTTCTGCCAACGGTTCATTATGGTTTTCATTTGTTGCACCTCCTAGTGGCGAGGTAAACATCACTACTGATTTAGGGGGAACCTCCGTTGGAACATATATTGAAATATACCATGCAGCAGATGGTCAATCCTGTGCTACAGGAGTACAAATACCTTCCGGCAACCTTATCAAAGATAAATTTGAATATTTATCACATACTGAATTTTCTGACGGGGTAGATTTCTTGGGTATTGATCCAGAAGCTGAAATTGTCTTAGATGCTTGTGACCCACTATCACCATTCAGCTATCAAAAACTACACCCTGGTCAAACATATTACGTTCAGTTAACCGCTGATAATGGTGGTGCAAGAGGTTATGTACAAGTTAGAGTAGACGATTTAGGAGGCGGATCTCCACCCAATGCGGAAGATCTACCATGTACCTCTCCTAATTCAACTTACGGTACAAATGTAATTGGATCCGGAGCTGGCTCTCCTGCCACTAGGAATTTAAGTTTTGGCTGTGCATATGATGGTGGAAATGATTTTGGTGAAACAGGTGGACCTCATACCAATTCAAATCCAAACAACTATCATGCTTACGACTACAACCATCCTGCATTTAACAATGGGACAATGAATGAATCTGTTTGGACAAATTTTGTAGCTCCAAATAGTGGTAGAATTTATTTCGAAACAGATTACCAAAGTGCTCTTTATGGTGAAAACTCGGCTCTTTTTGGATTTGATTCAAGATTTGCCCCTGGTACTCCAGCTGATTATTCATGTGCCAATTTAAGCTTTTTAGATGCGGCAGATGGTGGAACAAATGGAATTCTTGGTAATTCTCAGTTCAGCGCTATCATTAGAAGACAATGCTTGGAGCCTGGTTACAAATATTACGGAATGGTTGATCCATCTGACAATTTAAC
>JBILRD010000042.1:0-9817 GCA_044372845.1 Saprospira sp.
TTTATATAAAAAAGCTAGAACCGGGGAGATTAAAAATTTTACAGGAATAGATCAGCCCTATGAAATACCTCAAAATGCTGATTTGGAAATCAATACAGCTGAGCAAACTATTGATGAATCTGTTGAGTTACTGTATAATTTTATAGAAAATAAGATCAAAATCAAATCAAATGAATTATAGCCTTAGCCATTTAAAAGAGTTGGAGTCGGAGTCGATTTATATTCTTAGAGAAGTGGCTGCTCAGTTTGAAAAACCCGTACTACTTTTTTCTGGCGGTAAAGATTCTATTGTAGTCACTCATCTTGCTCAGAAGGCCTTTTTTCCTGGTAAAATCCCCTTCCCTCTATTGCATATAGATACCGGGCACAATTTTCAGGAAACAATTGAATACAGAGATGATCTTGTCAATAGACTAGGAGTGAAACTCCTGGTAGGTTCTGTTCAATCCTCTATAGATAGAGGCCTGGTTAGAGAGGAAAAGGGTATAAATGCTAGCAGAAATTATCTTCAAACCACCACGCTTCTAGAAGAAATTGAGAATGGAAAATTTGATGCAGCGATTGGCGGAGCAAGAAGAGACGAAGAAAAAGCCAGAGCTAAAGAAAGATTTTTTTCACATAGAGATGAATTTGGACAATGGGATCCTAAAAATCAAAGGCCGGAATTATGGTATCTATTTAATGGTAAAAAACAGTACGGCGAACATTTTAGAGTATTCCCGATTAGCAATTGGACAGAACTTGATGTTTGGCAATATATTTTAAATGAAAATATTCCCCTGCCAAGCCTTTATTTCTCTCATGATAGAGAATGCTTTATTCGCGATCAAGTTATTTACGCCGCCTCACCTTTTATACCTATGAAATCTGATGAAAAAGTAGAAAAAATGAAAGTGCGATTCAGGACTATAGGGGATATTTCTTGCACTGGAGCTGTTCTGTCAGAGGCAAATTCGGTCGAGGAGATTATAGAGGAAATAGCCGCATCTAGAACGACAGAAAGAGGGACAAGGGCAGATGATAAAAGGTCAGAAACAGCGATGGAGGACAGAAAAAAACAAGGTTATTTTTAAAAGAAAAATTTTCAACTATCAATATTATCTAAATGAGTTCAGAATTATTGCGATTTACAACTGCTGGCAGTGTTGATGATGGAAAAAGTACCTTGATTGGCAGATTACTTTATGATTCGAAATCAATCTTCGAAGATCAATACGAAGCAATAAAAAATAGCAGCGAAAAAAGAGGTGAGGAAGAAGTCAATCTTGCCCTTTTGACGGATGGTTTAAAGGCAGAACGTGAACAAGGTATAACGATAGATGTAGCTTACAGGTATTTTTCAACACCAAAGCGAAAATTTATCATAGCAGATACTCCGGGTCATATTCAATACACCAGAAATATGGTTACAGGAGCCTCAACGGCAAATGTTGCTTTAGTGTTGGTCGATGCAAGACAAGGGGTTGTCGAACAAACCAGAAGACATGCTTTTCTAGCTTCACTTTTACAAATTCCACATTTGGTGCTCTGTGTCAATAAGATGGATCTGGTGGATTACAATCAACAGCATTTCGATAAAATCAGAAAAGAATTTTCAGCCTTCGCTGCAAAATTAGACATTCAGGATATTGAATTTATTCCAATCTCAGCCCTTAAGGGTGATAATATTGTCAATAGATCTTCAAATATGGATTGGTATCAAGGACAAACCTTACTATACTACCTTGAGAATGTTCATATTGGCAGTGATGAAAATCTAATTGACTGTAGATTTCCAGTACAATATGTTATTCGACCAATGAAGGATACTTTTCATGACTATCGCGGTTATGCAGGTAGAGTAGCCGGAGGAGTATTTAGAAAAGGTGATAGTGTAAAGGTGCTCCCATCCGGGTTTAGCTCAAAGATTACTAAAATTGATACTTTTGACGGTGAATTAGAAGAAGCTTATCCTCCAATGTCGGTAACTTTACTTTTAGAAGATGATATAGATATCAGCAGGGGAGATATGATCGTAAGAGAAAATAACTCGCCTGAAGTTACTCAGGATGTTGAGGCTATGATTTGCTGGTTTAACCAAAATCCAATGCAGCTGAAAGGAAAATACATCATCATGTCAGGATCAAAAGAATTGAAATGTCTGCTAAAAGAGATCGTTTACAAGTTAAACATCAATAACCTGACAAGAAACGAAGAGGATAAAAATATAAAAATGAATGATATTGCCAGGGTGTCCATCAGAACAACACAACCTGTTTTTATAGATTCCTACAGAAAAAACAGAATTACTGGAAGTTTTATCCTGATAGATGAAGGTTCTTATGAAACAGTCGCAGCTGGAATGATAATCTAAGGCAAATTAGAATTATTATTCAATTTCACTTTAAACCAAATATTGGGCATGGATGGTGGCCTCTGACTTTGATTGTTTATCATCTGTTGATTTGGACTGGGTCCCATCATTGGATTGCTCTGTGTGATACCATTTGTATTGCGATCATTGAATAAACTTCCATCATTTGTATCATCTCCAAGAGATTTTTTAAGAGGATTTACCTCTATACCCAAAGAAATAATCTCGCTAAAAAAAGGCTTTCTGTCAAAGATAGATTTAAAAGGTACCCTTAATTCAAGTGCCAATCCATTCAGTTGGTCAAATCCTGTGGCAACCTTTATTTCCCTGGAGGTAAGATTAGAAGCCCTCAGCGGTTCATCTGCCAGCCCAATCATGTCAAAATCAGAGAGGGATTCAGCAAATAATTTTTTAAATAATTCATTATCCCCCTTTGCTTCCATAGAAAGCTCATTTACAGCAGACTCTGTGACTGGAATTGGGTAGCCTATTCCAAATTTTTCTTTTCTTTTTCCGCTACTGTCTATCCAAATTTTACAACCCTGATTCAAAACCAGAGCTTTTAGATATTCATCTGGGATATGAACTGCCAAGTATAAAAATTGAGAATCATTCGCAGTCCTATATCTTATATTGACCTGTGAATTACTTTGTTGAAGAGGTTGTTGCCATTCAGAGAGATCTCCATCAATATTGATTTTCTGCTTAGGCCAATTATTGTCATAAACAAACTTTGCACTCTGACAAGAGCTAAGTAATATTATGATTGTATATATTGTTAATAAACTAGATGTTTTCATTCTTTCCAATTTTTTTCTTTTTGTTCCAAAAAAACAGGTAATAAATAATCCAAATGACTGAAATAAAAAGAATAATATATATTTTAAAACTGAATGGAATAAAAATTAAATCTAACAAAAACAAGCTGGTTCCAATAATGACCAATGTAGATCCAATTATGTTTACTAATTTTTTTAAAAATTTGGAGGATTCTTTTTTGGTTTTGTATATTAAAAATCCCCAAATAAGTAGTGGTACAAGAACGTATGGTATAATGGTAAACATGTTGGTTTATTGATCTTTTAATTATTTTTTGTAAAAAGGTGATACACCACAGCCCATGCTGCACTAATAGAAAGTAGAACCGCCAGCATGGTTCTGATTTCAGTTTTTAACGAAATTAAAATAGTACACAGAATTAAAACAGTAAATACCATCATAGTGAAATTGATGATGTATCTTTTTTTTATATTTCTTTCCTGTTCTTTTAATTTAGCCAGGGGAATCAGCCAAAACATAATTGGAACAATGAGAAGTACTAGTAATATCATCTTGAACTATTATTTCGATTCAAATATATAAATAAATCAATAATCTGTAGTTTTACCAAAACAAATAGATCTTTGTTTAATTCTAAAGAAACGAATTTATCTACTCGATAGTTTTAATTTTAGCCAAATCAACACACATAGATATTGTGAAAATTTATAGAGATATTACTTCAGATGACTTGGATGAATTAGCTGAAGAATTTATTAAAGAATATTTACCCCTTTTTACCAAAGTATTTTTTTATGGCGAAATGGGAGTAGGTAAGACAACATTTATTATTGCCATATGTAGTAAATTGGGCGTACTTGATAAAACATCTAGCCCCACATTTTCATTGGTTAATCAATACATGATCAGTCAAAAGGGCAATTTTCTTTATCATGCCGACTTGTACAGACTCAAATCAGCTGAGGAAGCTTACGAGGCGGGTATCTATGAACTGATGGATAATGAAGATTATTTGTTTGTTGAATGGCCAGAAATTGTCGAAGAATATACTTCTGATAAAATTTTAAAAGTAAGAATAACTTTAAATGAAGATCAAACTAGAACTATTGTGGTTTTGAATGATTAAAAAAAGATAAAAAAATTTGGCAAAGAATTATTCTTAATGTAATTTTGTGCCTCTTAGGGAAAATGGCCCATGGTGTAACGGTAACACAACAGATTTTGGTTCTGTCTTTCTAGGTTCGAATCCTGGTGGGCCAACAAATAAAAACATTTTTCCTAGGCGATGGCCCATGGTGTAACGGTAACACAACAGATTTTGGTTCTGTCTTTCTAGGTTCGAATCCTGGTGGGCCAACTTTAAAGAGCTTCCTTTTTAGGTAGCTCTTTTTTTATTTTGTATACTAATAAATGTGTAGTCAAATTCATAATTCATTCAATTACACCAAAAAAAGTAAAAAAAATGTGTTTTTTAAGTAAAATTATTTGGAAATGTACCAAAACACTATAAATTTGTACTGTGCATCAACAAAATATTGCTATCACTAAACTTTTTTATTACTATGAACAAAGGAGATTTAATCGACAAAATTGCAGAAAATGCTGGATTGAAAAAAGCTGACGCTTCTGCAGCTCTTAACGCTACACTTCAAGCGCTTACTGACGCATTGAAAGGTGGAGAAAAAATCACTCTAGTTGGTTTTGGTTCTTTTGATGTTTCTTACCGTGGACCTCGTAAAGGTATCAATCCAAGTACTCAAAAAGAAATCAAAATCGAAGAAAAAGTAACTGTTAAATTCAAAGCTGGTAAAGAACTTTCAGCTTCTGTTGACAACAATACTTTGAAAGGTAACCTTAAAAAGAAATAAGGTAATCAATTTGATATATTATCAAAATATTCGCAAAGTCACTGAGGATCTCAGTGACTTTGTCTTTTAACACCATTTCTAAAGCGATCTCAGTTTTTTGTTTTAACTTTGTTTTGCGACGGTAATATTCTCATCTAATTCACAAATTGACACATGTCAATTCAAAAAACATTTTATAGTAGTATTCTCTTCTTGTTATTTACAGCTGGCATTTATGCTCAGACTCTAGAAAATAAGGATAGCTTAGCTGAAGAATCAGATATCATCATAGATGATAAATTAAAACCTTTGGGAGATACAACCCCTGTATATATTTATTACCCATTGGAATCACAAAAATTATATAAACTTGATAGCAGTTTAAATAATTTTGAATACACTGAAGTCGGTTGGAATTTTATTGAAAAAAGAAAATATCTAGATTTAGGCCATCTGGGAACAGCGGTTTTTGACATAGCCGGTACTCCCTCAATAAAATCTGGCTTTAGAACAGGTCTTCAAGCTTTTGATCCTTATAGATTGAAAATTGAAGATATAACTTTGTACAAAGTTGGATCTGATAAACCCTACACTGAGCTTTTTTATTCTCAAATAAATGTTCAAAATGTACAATTAAAAGCCAAATTTGCCCATCAGGCAACGCCTAATTTTTATTATGGATTACATTATGGATTGGTCAATTACAACGGCTTTTTTCAAGGGCATAGAAGCCGCCATCAGGATATTTCAGCTAATTTTTTATATGATAAAAATAATATTCGAGCACATTTAATTGTCATAAACAATGCTATCAATCAGAGTGAAAACGGAGGTATTTTAGATTCTGTTGTCCAAAATAGCAGTACACTTTTTCTGGCAAGTTTACCTGTCAGATTAAACACACAAAATGATGGTAGCCCCAAAAATGAAAATAGACATCAATCAATCAATTTTACGATTTCAAGAACTTTTAACTCAGTTGTTAATGATAGTTTAAACAAATCGGGAAAAAGGGTATTGTCCTATCTGTTTAATTTCGAAAATAATAATTTTAAATTTTTTGATAAAAGCCCATCCATTGACTCCTCTTTTTATGGATTTTTTCAAACCAATAACAGAGGTATTCGCCATTTTATAAATCATAAAGTTCTTCAAAATGAAATTCATTATAAAGAAGCTTTTCTTGGTGATTTAAACAGTTCGCCACTGATTTTTGATGTTTATCTAAGACATAAATTAAACTTAGTAAATCAAGAGCCTCAAGTTTCCGCAATCAATAATTTATCTTTGGGTGCAATCGTTGCTAATCAGAATAAGATTAGTTTAAACTACAAATTAGAAGCTAATATTACAACTAGTTCATATGGCCTGGATTATTTTGTAAAATTGAATCTTGATAAAAAGCTTAAAAAAATTATTTCTTTTGGAACATATCTTCTTTATCAGAAATATGAACCGGAATTAGTATCAAGAAAATTATTTGTTACTTCAACTCAAGTTTGGGACAATAATTCGACTTTTAATCAAGTAGAGGAATTTTTTACAGCTGCGTATGTTTCATGGGATAAATTTCATGGAAAAATAGAAATATCAAATAATTTAATTCGAGATCACATTTATTTTGATCAGAACATACTTGCAAGTCAATATCAGGGTCAAATCAATATCTTTAGGGTCAAATTAAATCAAGATTTTCACTTTTGGAAGTTTCACCTAATGAATGAAATAATTTGGCAAAAGGTTAATCAAGGAGCTGAGGTGTTTAGAATTCCAAACTTAATACTATCCCATAAATTATATTTCGAATCCCCTGTTTTCAAAACAACCTTGTTGAGAACAGGTATAAATCTAAGATATTATTCCTCTTTTTATGCCAATTCCTATTTTCCAATTTTTTCGGCATTTCATATTCAGAATAATCAAAATCTAAGTTTCTATCCTATTGTTGATTTCTTTATATCCGCTAAAATTTGGCAGTTGAAATTTTTTGTAAACGCAGAAAATTTAAGCTATCTTATAGTTGGGAACAAAAATTATTTTAATTCTCCATTTTATCCATCAGCAAACTTTTTTGTGAGATTTGGTTTGTCATGGCAATTATTTAACTAATACATAACCTTATTATGGATGTCAATAGAAGAGACTTTATCAAGTGGATGGGAGCAATAAGTATAGGATTCAGTGGTCTACAGGCTTTTGCAAAAGGGAGCAGTGATCTTATGAATAGTAACATTGGGTATGGCCCCTTACTAGATGTTGACACATTATTAAAGTTACCATCTGGTTTTTCTTACAAAATCATTGCAAAAAAGGGCGATAAGATGAGTGATGGTCTTTTGCTGCCAGGAAGGCCTGACGGAATGGGGACTTTTTCATCTTCAAAGGATAAAATTTTGATAGTGAGAAATCATGAGAATAGTGCAACTGAAATTCTGGAAAGTCCTTTTGGAAAAGATTATCATCTCCTCAGTAAGATTAAAAAGGAAAAGTTTTTTGATTATGGCTTTGGCAATACCCCGCATATTGGTGGTACCACAACATCTGTTTTTAACGAATCAACTCAAAAAGTAGAATCGGTTTATATGAGTTTACTGGGAACTTCAAGAAATTGTGCTGGAGGCATTACTCCTTGGGGATCATGGATAACCTGTGAGGAAGATTTTATCAACCCCAATAAAACCAACGAAAAATCTCACGGCTATTGTTTTGAAGTTCCAGCTAGCAGTAAAATCAATATCAAATACCCTGTACCCTTGAGAGCTATGGGTAAATTTGTACACGAAGCTGTTTGTGTAGATCCGAAAACAGGTATTGTCTATCAAACAGAAGATCAACATGAAGGATTGATTTACCGTTTTATACCTAAAGTAAAAGGCAAATTACATCAAGGCGGAAAATTACAGGCGTTGGCCTTTGTTTGGAAAAAATCAATGGATACCAGGCATTGGACAGAAAAAGATACTTTAAAACCCGGATTAAAATATGCTGTAAAGTGGATTGATATAGACGGCATAGATTCAGATGAAAATGATCTTAGGCTTAGAGGTTTTGAAAATGGTGCTGCATGTTTCGCAAGGGGAGAGGGTATGTGGTTCGGTAAAGGTGAGTTTTATTTTGCCTGTACAAATGGAGGTAGTAGAAAAACAGGTCAAATATTCAGGTATATACCTAGTAAATACGAGGGAACAAACAGAGAAAATGAAAAGGAATATCAACCTAAACTTGAACTGTTTGCAGAGCCAAATAATTCTGAATTATTAAAATATGCAGACAATTTGACCGTTGCCCCCTGGGGGGATGTGATTTTTTGTGAAGATCATTTAAATCCTAGAATTATTGGTATAACCCCAAAGGGACAATTTTATCAGATTGCCGAAAATATTGGTTATCCTTCCGAATTCGCTGGCGTTTGTTTTTCTCCTTCAGGTAAAACTTTATTTGTTAATATTCAAGAAGCAGGTTACACAATTGCAATAACCGGACCTTGGAGTAAAATTGTAAAATGAATTGAGCAGTCAAGAATTTTTTGAAAGATACAATATCGACTACACTAATTCCCTGGATATCAAAGGGCATGGAGCTATATATTCATCATATGACAATTTTAATAATTCTAGAGTAGCCATAAAAATTATTGAAATTCTTAAAATTTCCGACAATGGGGAGTTAATTAAAAAATATGAAAGTTCTTTAACATGCGACCATCCTAACATTTTAAAAATAATTGATTTCCATTTTTTAGAAGGCGAGGAGACCGTAAAGTATTTTTTAGTATTACCCTTAATTGATGGTGAAAATCTTCAGGACTCAGTTGGTAAAATATCTTTACAATCAAGAAAAAATTTACTAAAGCCAATATTAGAAGGGTTAAAGTATTTGCATGATAATGGATTTATATGGCAAAATCTGAGAGCAGATCATATTATAATTTCAAAAACAGATGATAGTCTCATACCTCTATTCATAAATTGTTACAATAAGGACATACTAAAAAAAGCGTATTTTTATAATTATGAATACCTTTCTCCAGAACAATTGGATAATCATGAATTGGATGTAGATAACAGAACTGATATTTGGTCTTTGGGAGTCTTGTTGTTTCATCTTTTTACTGAGGTGCTGCCTTTCGGAAAAAAAACTGTACAATACAGCAATAAAAAAATACAGGATAGAATACTAAATTATGATATTTCCGATTTGTCTGATCAAATTCCTGAACCTTACCTTACCATCGTAAATAAATGCTTAAAAATTGATAAAAGTCAAAGGTGGGCAAGTGTCGGGGAGATCATTGATTTTCTACACTACAATGAAGACATTACGACTCATAAGAAAAGGGAAGTTGGTGTATTGTCAACACTTGAAAAATTGGGAGAGTCTTCCGAAGCTAATGAAAAAGAAAAAATATCATTTTTTGAAAGGAAAATAAAAAGATTACCTCGCAAGCCAATCAGTATTTGGGAACCGTTATTATGGTTGTTATTTTCTATACTTGTGGGATATATCGTATCCAAATTATAAACTTTTTAAAAGTAAACTCATTATTTATTTCTATATTGTGATTAACATTAGATCCTGAAATAAAATAATATTGACCTGATATTTATGAGAAAAATTATTATTTTTCATGTATTCATCTTATTGACAATTGGCCTTAAAGCTCAGCAATTGCCTCAATATAGCATGTTCATGCTGAATCCTTATCATTACAATACTTCCTTTGCTGGTCTTGATGAGTCCTTAAGTGCAACAGCAGTCTTCAGAAAGCAATGGGTTGACTTCCCTGGTACACCACTTAATTTTAACTTTAATACCCATTTGCCTTTAGTTTTTATAA
>JBILRD010000431.1:0-2513 GCA_044372845.1 Saprospira sp.
AGATTGAAAACTATAACAATTAAAAAAGTAGAACCAATTCATAATGAACTAATTCTACTTTTTATTTTAACACTTTTTAACCAACATAGACCAGGTCGGATAGCTTATGAAAGACTAAAATTCAACATCTAATCTTACTGTCAAATTCATCGGAGCTCCAACCAAAGCAGGACGGATAGTGAATTCCTGGTTCAACATATTCTTTCCAACTAAAGATAATTTAAGGGCCAATTTTTCTTTCTTATTGTCAGCACTCATGAACGCATGACGGTAACCTATACGGAAACCAATATTAAGGTATTCTCCACTGTTGACATATTTTCTGTATCGACCTACACCAAAAGCATCAGCTTGTCCAAGAGGAAAATCATTATCTGAAAGAATTAAATCTTGAAATACCTGATCAATAGCAATCATTCTGCTATTGTAATTGAGAGAAAATCCTACAGACAGATTATTTTTCTTCAAGAAAAAGGCTTCAATGTCAAATTTTAAATTGTGCCTTGATCTATATTTTAAAATATTTGAACTGTCTGAACTAAGAATTTGCTGAAGTGTGTCGAAATCTTTAAACCTAGGATCAATAAAGGTATATCCTGATAAGATATTGACATCTATACCTCCAATTTTACCCATACCAATAACTGATAATTCACCTCCAATGACATTGGTGTTTCCGATATTTGCAGATTGGAAAAAGATTGGTGTACTTCCATCTAATACTCCAGGAAGCCTAATTTGATTTATCGTATTTATATCGCCACCGCAGAATGTAAACTCCATCATATTCTGGTATTGTGTAATAAATCCGGATACATCCACAAATCCTTTCCATCCTCTGGAGATCATAAATCCTTGTTTGATACCTATTTCTCCGGACCATCCAGTTTCAGACTCTAAACTAGGATTGGCTCTGATTTCCAAGGAAGAGCTTCCGCTGCCAACTGAAGTTGTAATATATCTTTCAGCAATAGTAGGGAATCTGTAACCCTGTCCCCAGGAAGCTCTGATAAAGGTTACTGGCGTAATTTCATAATTGATTCCAGCTCTGAAAACAGGTTTGGCCTCGATAAATCTAGGATTTGGATTTTTTATTTTAGGTTGAGTGGGACTTACCAAAACGGAATCAGGACTAAAGATGGCATTCATTTCATATCTGGCTCCGAAGGAGAAAATCAATTTGTCATTTCCAAAATCATCCTTGATAAATCCCTTGTCCAATTGCAAGTAATAGGCAGCATTGTAAACATCATAGCTAGCATTTCCAAAAAGTTGAGCAGACGCCATAGAGTATTGTCCGACTGCCCCGGTTACGACTTTGATGTCTGCCAGTTGTTTGAATTGTCTTTGATACTGATACTCTCCGTAAAAAAGGGTAGAGGAATTACTTTGATTGTTGGCATTGGCATTATTGATATAATAAATTCGGGTCTGAATTCTATGTCTGTTTCCAAATCTGTCATAAGCAGTCAGATAAGGATCCACATTGATACGATTAATAGTAGATGCCGTTATGGTGCCGGGTAATGTCATGAAAGAAAGACTATCAACCTCTCTAAAAGGTGAAATTCCTCTGAAATTATTATTTCCCCAAATAAAGAAGGAGGCTGAACTTCCATAATTAGCATTTATGTTGACTCCTACATGCAGGCTATCAGAGAAACGATATCTCATATTAGAGTTGACACGAATTTTTCTTTCATAAGAGCCAGCAAGGTAAGAATCACTAAAAAATCCATAACCACCTACAGTCAGGTCAAATTTTCCAAATTTTTGTTTGTGTCCAAAACTTGCACCTAATTCAATAGGTTTTCTGAAACCAAGAGGACCAGCAAAATACCTTGGCGCAAAGCTGGTATCTACGGCAGTATATTCATCTGAAACATTTACATCTGTAGTAATTTGATCTTGGTTCCACCAGTCAAGATTGGTGACTGGGACCATGACATTTGGATCAATTTTGCTTGGCATCATTCTATCTTTTGGAGCGACAAAGGATGTCTGGAAGACAGAAAATTTTGTTTCTCGTTTAGATTTTGCATAGCTGGTACGTATGTTGATGATACCGTTCAAAGCTGAAGAACCATAGAGCGCAGAGGCAGCACCTTTTAGTACTTCGATTTGATCGATGTTTTCAACAGGGATATCACGCCAGTTGGCAGAACCAGCATCGGCAGACATAAAAGGAAGGTCATCTACCAGGATAAGAACGCGGCTACCGGCGCCATAAGACCATCCTGCGCCGCCACGAATATTGGCCTGACCATCTACTACATTCACACCAGGAACCTTGTCAACAACATCATCTACCTTGGTAGCATTGGTGTTGTCTACCAGGGCAGGTTTTACAACATCTATAGAGACAGTATTTTTTGCTAATTGAGTGCCTGATTTGGAACCTGTAACAGTAACTTCTCTCATTGGATTGATCTCTTCAGCCATCTGAACAATAATTTCTTTTACCTCTCCTTTAGCGAGTTCAACATCAAAATTCTGAGCTTCCATACCCATAA
>JBILRD010000043.1:0-9811 GCA_044372845.1 Saprospira sp.
TTTGAATGCTGAAATAACAGATATGGATAATACTGAAAGGGCTATTATGGGCGGTGTCGAAGGGATTCCGGCATCTGCATTTCATGAGGATCTAAAATATGTAGCTCTGGGGCATATCCACAAAGCGCAGTCTATTGGAGGGAAAGAACATATCCGTTATTCCGGAAGTCCGCTGCCACTTTCTTTTTCAGAACATAAATATACACATCAGGTAGCGGTTTTTGATATTTTTGAAAATGGACTATCTGGACTTCGATTTATCGAGATTCCGGTTTCTATTCCTCTGATGAGAATTCCTGAGATCAATAAATCATTGGAAACCGTTATTGAAATGCTGGAAAATTTTGATGACAGTGGCATTGAAGAGCAGGTAAAGCCCTACCTCGAAGTCAGGGTTTTGTTAGATGGACCTGAACCAGCCTTGAAGCACAAAATCGAAAAGGCCTTAGATCAAAAAAAGTTGAAACTGGTAAAAATTGATTCCAAATATCCGAGTTCAAAATCCAATGAAACAGAGTTCAAAACAGACGATGGTCTCAAGGAAATGAAACCGCTTGATTTATTTCAAAGAGTATATCAGTCAAAATATCAAAATGAGGTTCCGCAAGAGCTGGTTAAATTATTCAATGAGATTGAACTGAATGTCTCACAAAAGGAACAATAATTTTTCTGTTTTAACAGGCAGATGAATCAAAAAATATGAAAATACTTGCCATTCGCATCAAAAATCTGGCTTCTCTGGAAGGAATCTCTGAGATCGATTTTACTCAGGAACCGCTCAAAAGTGCCGGGATATTTGCCATCACAGGACCTACTGGTGCCGGAAAATCCACTATTCTGGATGCGCTTTGTCTGGCGCTTTATGCCAAGACGCCAAGGTATAGCATCGCCAGGGAACAGGGGAATGAGGTGAAGGATATAGCCGGCGGCAGTCTTCAGCAGGGCGATGTCAGAAATATTTTGAGAGATGGGGTAGCTGACGGTTTCGCGGAAGTAGATTTTGTCGGTACCGACAATCAGGAATACAGGGCTACCTGGTCTGTCAAAAGAGCCTATAACCGAGCTGATGGCAAGTTGCAGGGTGAAAATGTCGAACTCAAAAACCTGAGCGCCAATGTTGCTATTCCGGGAAAAAAGACTGAATTGCAGCATGAGATAGTCAGACTGGTTGGCTTTAGTTTTGATCAGTTTACCCGTTCGGTATTATTGGCTCAGGGTGATTTTACCTCTTTTATGAGGGCTGCCAACAGTGAAAAAGCCAGTTTGCTCGAAAAATTGACTGGCACTCATATTTATTCTCAAATTTCATCCATGATATTTTATAGAAATGCTGAAGAGGATAAAAAGTTAAAAGAAATAAAATATAAAATACAAGGAATCAATCTTTTAACGGATGAGGAATTGGAACAATTAAAGGCTTCAGAAAAAGATTTGGAGCTTCAATTAAAATCGTCCAATGCGGAGGCAGAACAGATTAAAATTGGAATCGACTGGCATAAAAAGTGTCAGGAAGAAAGGATTCAATTGAATCAGAATCAATTGGAATATGATCAAGCCAAAGCGACAAAGGAAGCGGCATCTGATAGATTTATTCAATTGGATCTTGTAGAAAAGGTACAGGGTATTTCCAAAAATTTTCACGATTGGAAATCGACGGAAAAGGAACTTGGTCAAAAAAATAATGATTTAGAACAAAATAAATCAAGTTTAGCGCAGCTCAACATTGAAAAAGAGGCTCTTTCTGAACAATTAAAAGGAGCTGAGGAAAATTATAAACTCAAAAAAAAGGAAAAGGAAGACGCGCAGCCCCTGTTGGACGAGGCAAAAAAACTAGATATTCAGTTGGAGGAAAAATCAAAAATTGAAAGTTCAGAGAAATCTGAAATAGAGACAATTAAAATAGCACTTGATGAATTAGAACTTTCTTATCAGCAAGAATTTCTGCATGCTCAACAGCTGTCAAATGATTTGAAGGAGACCCAAAAATGGTTGGAAGATAAAAAGGACAAGGGACCAATTGCGGAGCATAAAGAACTCGTTCTTTCAAAGTTAACTGATGCGGAGAGAAAATTAACCGAGATATCCAATCTATCGTCTAATATTTTAAATAATCAGAATACTGCTCAAGGCTTTTCAAAATCTATAGCTGATCTTCAGGAATCAGCACAACAAAAACAACTGGAGTTTGAGCAATTCAAAGGTCAGCTGGATAAACTGAATGGCAGAATATCTGAGCTGTCAACTTCCAAAATAGAGGAAGAATATAGGGCAAGCAATGATAAAAAAAATCAGCTTTTAGAGGCCAAATCGACATGGACGGCCTTATTAAACTCCAAAAAGGGTCTATCCGAAGTTCTTGAAAAATTGGAATCTCAGCGTTCTGAATATCAAAAAAAGAGTGAATTGTTACCAGGAATTAAGGATAGTTTTAATAAAATAAAAATCGAAAAGGAAACATCTGAAAAAATATTAAATCAAAGCCGGCTGGCCCTTTCGGAAAATATTGAAAAACTTAGAGAACAACTTTCTGAAGGGGAAGATTGTCCTGTTTGCGGCAGTCAGGATCATCCTTATATTAAACACAAACCTTTTGAAAGTTTTCTATTGTCCGATCTCGAGCAAAAACATAAAGAATTAGAAAAGGAATTCAATGGTGTCTTTCAAAATCTAAACATTTTAGAGGCTGAGATCAGTGTTTTGTCCAACTCCATTCAAAATTTAGAGACAGAATCTAAGGAAAAGGAAAAATCTCACGATTTGCATCAACGGGAATGGAACGATCTGGAAATTTCCATGGAGGTAGCCAAAAAGGATGAAAATCAGATTCTAAGCTGGATAGAGTCCAATATCAGTATTGTACAGGAGCAATATAGTGCACAGGTCAAGACCTTGGATGAACTGAAAGGATACAGGGAAAAAAGAGATTTGGTTGCGATTCAAAGTGAAAAATCAGGAGTTGAGCTTAACAGCCTTAATAATGACATTTTAAATAGGCAAAGAGAGTTGAAAAGTTTGAATGATAAAATTGAACTAGATAAAAGTCAAAAAGAAAAAGCTGATTCTGAACTTGAAAATATCAAGCAGACACTGGACAAAATTTTCCCGGAAAACAGGTGGTTTGAAGGCTGGAAAAGCAACATGGTCAAATTTCAGGAGTCCTTGATTAAATTTTGTGAAGAGTGGAAACAGAAAAACGAGGAATTCATCTCTCTTGAAAAAAATCTTAATAAGTCTCATGAAGGAATCAATCATTTAACATCCAATCTTGAAAAGGAAAAGAAGGTTTACCAGGATAGGAAAGATAGGTTTCAGCAACTTGAAAATGAGATTTTAACCTTAAAAAATAGTCGGAATAATATTTTCAATGGCATTCCGATAGATCAGAAATTAGCAGAACTGGAAGCTAAAATTCAGGAGAGCAGTGATAATATTGAAAAAATTAAGAAAGAGTTGCAGGACATTTCCGAAAAAATCACTCAGACAAAAACACTGGAATCTCATTTGGTTCAGGAAATCACTCATAAAAAATCTCTTTCAGAAAAGGATAAAGAAATAGTCACAAGTTGGTTGACAGAGTTTAATCAGTCGGTAGCAAGGCAGGTGGATTTGGAGACCCTCGAAGAACTTCTATCCAGGAGCCACGAGTGGATCAACGAGGAAAGAAAATCCCTTCGTACAATCGATGACAGGATAAATCAGGCAGCATCGTTGTTGGAGGATAGCAAAAAGAGATTGGACAAAGAACTTCAATTGAATCTAAGTGAGTATTCTTTGGTGGAGCTTGAAGAGCAACTATCTGCACAAAAGCTAAAGCTGGAGGAATTGTCGGAACAAAAAACGGAGGTAAATTCAAAGCTAAGGCTCAATGAAGACAATTTAAAAACAGCAGGTTCTTTTAAAAAAGAACTGGAAGAACAGACAGCTATTGCATCGGCCTGGTCAAAATTGAATGAGATCATCGGCTCGGCTGATGGTGCAAAATTTAGAAATCTAGCTCAGGAATATACACTGGATGTGCTTTTGCAATATGCCAATATCCATTTAAAAATCCTTGCCAGTCGCTACAAGATTGAAAGAATACCCAACACGCTTGGCATTCAGGTGCTGGATGAAGACATGGGCAATGACATCAGAAGCGTTTATTCACTTTCGGGCGGAGAATCCTTTTTAGTGTCACTGGCGCTGGCTTTGGGACTGTCTTCCCTTTCTTCCAACAAGTTAAAAGTAGAATCGCTCTTTATAGACGAGGGTTTTGGTTCTTTGGACCCCGCCACGCTAAACATAGCGATGGACGTCCTGGAAAGATTGCACAACCAAGGCAGAAAAGTGGGTGTGATATCCCATGTTCAGGAAATGACGGAAAGAATTCCGGTACAGATTAAAGTGAGCAAGCAATCCAGCGGGAAGAGTAAGTTGGCAATCATCAGTCAATAAATGTTAAAAAGCATTTTGTTCTTGCAAAAATTGATTTCTTGAATTACTTTTCAATTAGAATCAAAAACCAAAATGCTATGTTAGTTACCATTATTATTTTAATTCTTACCCTGATAGTAATTCCCTATGTATCCTTCAGCTACGGGATGCCTTTAAATGATCTTCAATCCAGTATTTTATACACGATGAGTATAGCGGTGGGAATTGTTATCGCTTATTGCTTTATTGTCGGAGAACTCACCAAAAACAATTCTCAGGTGGATAAACTCTGGAGTATCATTCCGATTTACTATGTCTGGCACATGACTGTACTAGGGGATTTTCATCCCAGGATGGTACTCATGAGTGTTTTAGTGACTATCTGGGGTGTCAGACTGACTTATAATTTTGCCCGAAGAGGTGCTTATCAATGGAAATTTTGGGAAGGAGAGGAGGATTATCGCTGGGAAATTCTCAGAAAAAAGCCGGGGTTCAACAACCGTTTTGTCTGGATGATTTTTGACCTGCTTTTCATCTGTGCCTACCAGAATGTATTGATTTTTCTGTTCACGGTACCGATTCTTAGTTCACTTTATGAATCTGCTCCGACAGGGATTACAATCATTGACTGGATTTTGGCAGCTGTTTATATAGCTTTTGTTGTCATTGAATACATCGCTGATCAGCAGCAATATGATTTTCAAACTGAAAAACACCGGAGAATCAAAGCAGGAGAGGAGATGGGAGAATATGCTCAGGGATTCATCTCCAAAGGGCTTTGGGGTATTGTAAGGCATCCCAACTATGCCATGGAACAGGGAATCTGGGTCGTCTTTTATCTGTTTAGTGTGGTGGCTACCGGCGAGTGGATCAACTGGTCGATGCCGGGATGTCTTTTGTTATTGATATTATTCAAGGGCAGTTCCGATTTTTCAGAGAGTATTTCTGCCGAAAAATATCCTGCCTACAAGGATTATCAAAAAAGAGTTGCCAGGTTTATTCCTTTTATCAAATTTTAAATTCAAAGACTTATGGATGCAGCATCTATCGATTTGATGGTAAAGGATATTTTCAGTGGCGAGTATGACAGGGCAGAATGGGTCGCCAAGTATGATTCCTGGCAACAGGCTGATATGATTGCTCAATTATTCAGCCACTGGAGCGAGACGGATATAAATGGTCAAAAAGCTATTGTCAATGCATTGTCCAGCTATCTCAACAGTTATTGGGTCGGTTTTAATAAGATTGCCGCTTTATTGGTCTTACATGCAGAGAAGAAGGAACTGGATGAGCTGGTTTATTCAAAAATCAGTTCAGGACTTTTTTGTCGGGATCTGCTTAATGAAATGAAAAACAGCTCCAAGATAAAGATTCAATGGCTGGAAAAAATCAAAGAAAAGGCGCTTTCAAAATCCTTCAAAGAATCCTTTTTTGATACCGATTTGGATAAGTTATACGCTGATGTGGAAACCTTGCTAACTCAGCTATCTCAGTAGTTTGAAATTAAGAACGTAAAAAACTGCCTAATTTTAAAATATCGATACAGCAAAAAAGGCAAAAAATGGAAGTACAATACAATTATGCTGATTAGGTTATTATTTACTTAGATTATAATTTTTAAGTATGAAGTCAACTTCGTTTTCCAATAAACACCTGGTTAAATTTTCTTTCAGCTTGATAACAATATTTTTACTATTGCAAATAAATTGTGTGTCAAATAGTTTTACCTCGTTTTGATTGTTTAAATTGTATTTTTCAAATTCAATTTTTTTATTTTCATCCAATTGATTGTAAAACTCATTATAATCATCCATCATTTCCTGATTCATATAACATTTAACACTGACTATATAGTTTTTGGATTGTCTGTCAATGTTAATATCGAGTTTAAAGCCATAATAATTTCTTTTGAAATCTTCTATATAAGTTTTTAGGTAATCAAAACTGGAATTATCTACAAGTTTCTCAAAAGTAATAGAAACAGGTTCAAATAGAACTACTGCTTTTTCCTCTATTTTTGGAACAATAAAGACAGGAAGTATCTGATTCAGTTCATTTTTGTTTTTGATAGTTAATTTGCCACTTTTCCAAGAAACAGTATTTGCCTTATTTACTGAAATATGCTGTGCAAAATTCAGTTCCATAAATTCCTGAAGCGATTGATATTTCTGTCCTAATGCAGGTTCTAATTGAGTATAATCTATTTTAAATTTACTGAAAACAAGACAGGCTCCTTTATTGATATCACTAACTTTTATAGAGCTCAGTTCATTGTCTGGGATATTTAATCCGGCACCGAAGTTGTCAATTTTATTTCTATCATTTTTTAGCGAATTAACTAACGAAACATATCCAAAATTGTTTAGATTAAAAGCATATACATAGAGGTATTCACTAAGGTTATTGACTATTTTTAATTTTATCGCATTAACATTCTTTGGATATTCTACATTGTAGGTATAAGCAAAAGCTCCTTTACTGCTAATCTTTTTATTATTGTATTCAGGATTATCGACTTCTAAAATTGGAATATTCTTTTTAGTTTCACTATCATAAGCTGTTATAGTCAGGTCAAAATTGTTTAAATTCTTTTCTGTTTTACTATTTTTAATCAGTCCTTTCAAAGCGTAGGCTTCATCTGAAACTTTTGCAAAATCAGAATATTTGAACCATACATATCCACTGTCAGCCCATTCGGTTCCCCAGCTGTTTAGGATTTCAAAAGCTCCGCCTTCTTTATTATCATTATAACCAACTACACACATTGCATGACCCTTATTAAAGTTATCGGTCTCACCTGACCAAACTGATGAAGCTGGTATTGATTGTAGAGAATTATACATTTCCATTGAAAAAATGACCGGCATATTTTTTGAAAGATAGTACTTTACATTATCTATAATATTAGCCCCCCCAATAGGAATAAAGCCTGATAATCTTGTTGTTTTTATATCACTTAAAAATTCTGTAAGGCTGTCTTGTGAAATGGAATCATTATAAATTCTCTGTAACCCTGATTTTGATAGATTAACTTCACAGGCTGGCGGATATTTTTCATACCTTAAAGTGCCTATATCTTTAAGCATGTTGAGTGCATTGAGTATATATAAACCCATGGAACAATCATTGTCATAGTCAAAACGGCATATATCATAAGTCAATTGTGGGGAGAAACATTTCATAGAATTGACTTCAGATCCATTGCGCTTGAGCATGATATTTTCCAGAATAGACATACCTGCATAGGTCGTTGACCAACCCACGCAGGTTGCTGTAGTACCTTGATCGCCAATAGGTGGGGCATATTTTCTAAGAGAATAGGATGCAGGAATTTCATCTTCACTTCTTGTTGCTGGAAGTAGATGATTTTCATAATTATTTTTAATTCCGATAACACCTGGTATTCTTTTAATCTGAGCTGAAGCAGAATTATTCAATAACAGAAACCCAATAATAGCAAGCAGATATCTGAAGTTAATCGTCATGATTTTGTGATATTTATTAAAAAATTACGATAAACTAAAATTATGCCAAAAAATAAAGAAAAAAATGTAAATACTTGAACAAAAAATTCAATTCAAAATAATTTAACCAATACTCTAACATTGTTTTATGAGGTTAAAATCAATTTTAGATTTCCATATCGTCATGTTATATAATAATGAAAAAAAGAAAATTATTCAGGTACTTTTTGAACATGAATTTATAATTGAGTTCTATCTCACCAAAACAAACCCAGCCCATTTTAAAGGTTCTGTTGGATATTTATGTCGCATTTCCTTTTGTGCTTTCTCGAAAGAGATAACCGGATTTTTAGTTTTGGTTAAATCATCGTAGAAAGTAGTCATCAATTCCATGGTTTCCTTGTCGGGTACAGACCAAAGTGAAACTATTAGTTGCTCTACTCCGGCGAGCTTAAAGCCGCGCTTGAGCCCGAAAGTGCCTTCAGAACCTTCTATTTTTCCTAAACCGGTTTGACAAGCAGATAGGACTACGAGTTTGGTTTTGGAGAGATTTAGATTGGATACTTCTGCGGCAGTGAGGATGCCATCATCCCCAGTTTCTGCTATCATTTTTTGCGGATTTCCCGTCCAGCTGATATTGGAACCACTAAGCATCAATCCGCAACGAACCATTGGATTGTCTGAAATCTTATAGTTGCTTTTTCTATCATACTTAATTTGATAATTTACTTTTTGATCCTCATCAGGAAAGGCAAAACCATGTGTAGCAATATGTAAAACTCCCGGGTTTGAAGCAATAAGATTTTTTTTCAGTTCATATTCTCCTGCATCTTTCTCTGTTTTCACAGCAACTTTCCAGTTGTTGTTTTTTAATAATTTTGAAACATTGTACACCTCTGCCTTTGTACCGGGCAGGTAAGCCATCTTTCTATCGATATCCCGATCTTTTTTATTTTTTCCTCTTTCAATCTGCTTGTTCAAATTTATCTCCAGAACGAAATCTTCATTAGTCTGCTCTTTTTCTTCCAAGTTCTTTTGTTCAGGAATAGCATCATAATTGATAGCGCCCAGTAATTGAATACTGAGGTTCATGGCTTTATCCTTGTTTAGAGTACCGTCTGCCAGATACCTAGTGCTGCTTAGTTGATGCAAATTATATTTGTCGATTAGGTAGTTGCTACAGGATTGACCATCTTCTGATTCGATAACTACATTGGTAGATCTTTGAGCTGTATTTTTTGATGCTGAAACTTTCTGTGTGGTATCTGATGATTGGTAGCAAAGTGCCGAAAAAGCTACATTGTTAAGTTCTCCGGAAGGACTATAATAAACCGTTTTAACACCATCAAGCAATGAATCCAATCCTTCCCACACTATGGAATATAGATTTTGAAAATCTTTATTATTGACCGCAGATTGTATTTCTTTTTCAGTTCCAAGCTTAATTAGTTTAGGGTACTCATAATCAGTTCTTAAAACCAAGGCCATGAACTTATATAAGCAGTCTTTTACATCATAGTATTGAGCAAACTCTATGGCAGCTTCTTCAGAAGTAATGTTATTTTGAACATCTTTCCAGCTGATTTCAAATTTTTGTTTTGCAGTGGCATACTCCCCCAAAGAATTGACTAATATTTTGTCTAATGAGTCGGCTTCAATTTCATATTTGTCAATGATTTCTTTTTTGCCGATTCCGGAAGAAATTAGGTGGTTAATGAGTCTTCTTTTTTCTCTTAAATCTTCAAAAACAAAAATTGATGCTGAATCTTTTTTCTCATAGACTGCCTCTTCTATTTCCATAGATGTTTCTAACAATAAGCCCTTTGTTAGCAGATTTACATTGTATGCCAACTCTACCGATTTTGGTAGTTGAGAAGAGGCAATAGAGGCAAAATGATTTTTTCCATCGAAAAAGCTTTTCTCTTTTTGCCAGA
>JBILRD010000432.1:0-2503 GCA_044372845.1 Saprospira sp.
ATCATTATCTGCAACATCGTATGCTCTAAATAATGTTAAATCAGAGTGTACACCAACTGCATTGTCTATAATAGCAATTTTGACAGCATTTCTACCTAAACTAATATTCCATGCATTCTCAGATCCTACCAATGTATGATACCACTTGCTAGTTCCTGTATGATAGGTATCATTTGGAATGAATGATGTTTTGTAAATAGGTTCCTTACAGGCAAATTCAATAAAATTTAATTCACTAAGTTTAGAAACTACCTCATCAATTTTGGAAACATCCGAAAAAGTAAGTCTGTAAATATTCATCAATTCTTTCTTTCCTGTAAAATAACTCGGTCTTTCAAGTTTAGTAACTCCATAACTCTGAAGTACAGAATTAAGTACTTGATAATCTTTAATGTCTTCTGTCAGGCTGTAGATATTTGGATCAGCTTGAATAGCAGCATTTTTTACAGGGTAAGTTTCTCCCTTAATTTTAAACATAATCCTTCCATCCAAAAAATCTGGTGAAAAATACTGTCCAAACATTAAAGTAGAAACAGTAGTCAATAATAATAAGAGGTAATTTTTTTTCATAGTTGTTAAAATTACTGGTACAAAATATTGATTTTTAAAATAATAGCAATTCTTAGATAGGCTTCTCAGGAAGCATTTTTTGAATATAGACACAATATAATAATTTAGCCGACAAAGAATGTTAAAATATAAAATTTTGAGCCTTATTAACAATTCAATAATTCAATTTCTTGCAACCTTTTTTTCCAAAAAATCGTCTTATATTTGTTAACTAAAAAATATAGGCCATGAAAAGATTTCATATTTTTCTAAGTATTGTATGCACATTTTTATTGATCTCTTGTGCAAAAGATAAGTGTACCACTAAAACTACTTACCTAAAGTATACTCCAATTTACAAATCGGTAGATGAAATCAGACAACCTATTAGTTTTGAATCTGCCCGAGAATTGAAAAATCCCGGCAAAATATATTTATACCATAGTTTTATTCTAGTAAATGAGCAATTGGAAGGTATTCACATTTTTGACAATTCTAATCCCTCTAATCCAGTTAACCTAGGGTTTTTAAAGATTCAAGGAAATCTTGACATGGCTATCAAAAACAACATGCTATATGCTGATAGCTATATTGATTTATTAACAATAGATTTATCAAATCCTCTAAATGCTACTTTGGTCGACAGGGACAATAATGTTTTTCCTTCTTATGGTACAGATGACAATGGAAGATTGCTTGTCGCTTACAAGAGTGAAATGGTTACTGAAGAAGTAGCTTGCGGGCAGATTGCTTCACCTTGGGGAACACCATTTGAACAAGGGGCTGTAGTTGCAATGAGCAATCAAGGTGGGTTGACAAATAGTGGTTTTTCAAGCGGAAGAAGCGGTGATGCTACTGCAGGAGTCGGTGGATCGATGGCTAGATTTACAGTAAACGGTGATTATTTATATACAGTTGACAATAGCAGTCTACACAGTTTCAACATCACCAATCGCTCAAATCCTGAAGATTTGGGTAGCAGTACTATCGGCTGGGCAAATATTGAAACGATTTTCCCTTACCAAAATATGTTATTTATTGGCAGCAATACCGGAATGTTTATCTATGACATCAGTAGTCCATCGCAACCTACCCTATTAAGCCAATTCGAACATGCCAATGCCTGTGATCCTGTTTTTGTGTCCGGCAACAGAGCCTATGTTACGCTTCGAGGTGGTACAAGATGCCAAAACTTTACCAATCAACTTGAAGTTGTTGACATTTCTGACATTCAGAACCCTAGTTTGGTTAGCACTCATACTATGAGCAATCCTCACGGCTTAAGTATTAAAAATGATAAATTATATCTTTGTGATGGGGCAGCTGGACTAAAAGTTTTTGACTCCAGTGATGATTTTCAAATCTCCAATCGTTTATTGTATCATGACAACAGCATATCCACTTATGATGTTATTGCCTCCCCTTACAGAAATGTTATACTAGTAGTTGGCTCAGATGGTTTGATTCAGTATGACAATTCCAATCCATCCAATATGATAAGATTAAGCAAAATACCCGTTGTTAAATAATTTTATTTCTAAAAAGATAATGCCTTCCCAAATTGTGGAAGGCTTTTTTAATTGAACTATGAAAAAATTTATTTTTGCTCTCATCTTCTTGTTTTATTTTGCAATTGCTTTTGCTCAAACTACTGTTTTTCCACACAAATTATTCCTTAAAAACGGAACCATCCTCAACTGTAAAATATTAAACTACAAACCTGATGAAAGCATCAAAGTAGAGATTCAGGGTGGAAACATTCTGGTCTACAGCTCCTCTGAAATTAAAGAAGTACTACTAAATCAGAATGCATCAGAACAAAATTTAAAAGACAAAAAAGACAACTTTCATTATTACAATGATGAGTTATACTTCAACATTCTCGTGAATTTTTTAGGTGGATACAAGGAAAGTACTGGTTTTTTTGGCGCATTTCAGGATGTACCGACCTTAG
>JBILRD010000044.1:0-9739 GCA_044372845.1 Saprospira sp.
GACCACTAGGAACACTATCTCTTAAAAAATTCTCTAGGGCTGTTTGACTAGGACGGAACAAAGTCTTGAACAAAAATTGAGTGGCAGTGCTAGTATGACAATTAACCGCTCCAAATCTGTTCCCTGATCCTGGAATAGTCCAAAGGCTGAAATTATTAGGATCAACGACTTGAACATATACACCATTTTCAGTTTCACAACGGCATCTGTCCGTCAAATTATTATTAAAAAATGTCGCAACATAACCAGCACCAAGTACAGATGGAGTGAGTGCATTCACGATACTGATTTCTTGAACAGAACTTACATAATCAATCCTTTCATTTTCATATACCATGGACGTCAAAGAATTCTTTGTAAACTGTTGTGGATGAGATTGATTCCAACCACTTTGACCTGGAGTATAAATAAATGAAAAATAAGAAATTGTACTATCTGCTCCTCTGGTATCACTGTATACTCTCCAGAAATATACTGTGGTATCTATCATTGTAATACTTGGCGTCCAAGATAACAATCCACCTGATTGAGTAATTCTACTGCTGCTCAACATGGGGCTATTGAAATTTGCATTTGTATCAATTTCAAAAACATAAGTTCCTGATGAAGCTAATGGATCTCCTGTACTTGCCATCAAGGTAACATTGCTGCTTGGAAGCATAGAAAAATCGTAAGGAAATATTGGAGTAATCTCACTGTTATCGATTTTAACGATTAAAGTGGCTTCATTATTCAATTCTGCAGCAGCAGGTGTTTCAACAATTCTGTTATTTTTATCTAATCTTACTATAAATCTATTAATTCCGGCATTTTTGATACCACCAGTCTCTATCTCGACACTTATAGTAGTTTTATTCTTAGGTGCAGAAATTGTAATAGACTCTACGAGAATACTATCACCCAAAGCATTTTTTTGATAAATATCAACATTCAAAGTCGTATCAACAACATTACCCAGATTATGAATATCGAATAGCAAATTAAATCTCTCATCCTTGGTATTTACCGATTCTGGAGCAGTACGCATTGAATTCTCATCAACTGTAAAATCTGTATTGGATTTAGCATTGATATTAAATGCCGGATCACCATGATAGATGAGAGAATGTGCTCCCATTTCAGTTATGATACTATTCAAGGAAGAAGTAGATAAAACATCTAAAGCTCTTTTCATAACATCTGCTGCTCCAGAGCCATATCCATTACCAGACAGTTGATTATAAAACTCATTGCCAAAGTAATTAGCTGCAGAGATTGCAACTGTTCTGGAAAATCCAAGATAAGCAATAGCACCTGAATTTGGAGCTAAGACAAATCTTTCACTCATTTCCTGTCCTTCATTAAAAATACCTCCATTGGTACAGCTCATGGAAAGAAAAAGTGGATATTTGCCTTCGTTATTATAACGCTCCAACAAATAAGCATTGTAATCAAAACTGGTTGGAGTAGCATGACCAAGATAGGTTATCATAGAGACTCCATTATTTATAAGAGAATCCATGCTATTGGAACTACCGTTTTCGTTGGCTTCAGCCTGGTTCTTGAAAAAAGAATGGACCTTGGCCCCGTATTTTCCTCTTTCGATATTTGATTTCATTGAATTCAAAAGATTAGAAAAATAATTTTTCTCGGCATCGTCAGATCCACCTCCTAAATGAATAATATTTTTCTGCCATCCACTATTTTCAACTGTAACCGTAGAATTCTCCATTGCTCTGATCTTGTTCAAGTAAGATCTCAACTCATCACCATTGGTTATGGAAAGTCTTCCAACCGGTATCTGAGGTGAATAGGACCCTGTAGCAGCAAACATAATGTTATCTGAAGCCGGGTTACCAAAAGAAGGAATTAAATGATCATAGGTATTGAAATTTCTTACTGCATTATATGTCTTACCTTTTCCAACCAAGAAAATGTATTTTGGTGCTGCCCAATATTGCTTTACAAATGAAGCAAAGTTTCTCAATGCCTGAGGATGCATGTTCAAACCGTAACCAAACTGATCATAAATCTCTTGAACATCAATAGTTACAGGACTCAATCCGGTAGTAGAGCGATATGCAGCATATTCCAAAACTGGATTAAACCCTCTTGAATCTCTAAACATTGCCTTGTGAGCAATGATAATATAATTTGCATTTGAATTTCTGTAATTATTAAATCTTACCAATTCCATTTTAGGTGCCATTTTCACAGCATTGGTCTCAGTTATATTAACTAATACCAATTCTCTTTCAACAGAAGATGCAGGAAGATCAACCAACACCTTTGTTCCATCCCAGAAAGCTTTAATTCTTAACCCATTGGTGATATCATAAAGGTATATATTCTGAGTATTTGCACTATTTCTAAAATTCTGAATTTCTAAAAACTTTCTTGCTGTGCCCGCAGCAATTTTGAAAGCATAGATAGATTTTCCTTCAAAATCAAAATTCCTTGGATAATTTATCGATGCATAACTTACAGAATGTATATCAGAACTTCCGCCCAAACCAGAGATTCCCAAGCTCATGCTAGGATTCAAGGTGCTTGGAGACACATTAAATCGGTGTGTCATGACAGAGTCTCCATAAAAAGAATTGGTATAACTGTTTGAACCAGCGCTAATTCTAACGCTATGATTGACGTTTCCCTCGGAATACATTCTTACTTCAATAATCGCATTAGGTCCATTGGGGTTTATATTACTTGTTGGAATGTTAAGATTTTGGCTGGTACTGGCATTAGTTCCCCAACCTTCTCCATATTCAAAACTACTTCTTGACATAGTTTCGCCCAGAATATTAAATTGTTTACCAGGTTGCCATGAATTAGCAGGTAATACGGTTTCACTATGCAAATAATAACTTTCTTTTATAGGAAGTCCATTCAAATTTGCTGTACTGGAAACAAATCTTTTAGGTGAGCCCGAAGTAGAAAAAGTTAGAAAATAAGCTGAGGTATCGGTTATTAAACTGTATTCCGGATTAAAATGATGCGCTGGATTGGCATACATCTTTAAGTCAAAACTACCACGGTTTTTCTTTCCGTAGAATTCAATGTACTCAACTGTTCCGGCGTTAACATGAACATAAACCGGTATTTCCTGTCCATTATTGTAAACGCGAATATTTCCGCTGCTCACAGAACTAAGATTTACTCCGCTTAAATCCATATTTTTACGAGTAACACGGAAAATACCATCTTCAGCTACTTTAATCTTATAGTAGCTTTGGCTGTAATTTATCCACTCGTTTCCAAAAGTATTTGTCTGAGCCGATAAAATAGCCTGATGACAAATAATCATCATAAGTGTAAATAATGCACTTCTCATAACTTGGGCGTTTAAATTTTATAAAGTCGTACAAAAACCAAGATAATGAATTTTTATGATAATTAAATTAGACCTTCAAAATTTATTTGAGTGATAATCAATTGCATAAAAATACCATTATGGCTTTTATCCATTTCTTCGTACAAATTGTACAGTACAAATATCCTTGTATCTTAATGAGATTTTTACAGCAAAAAACTGATAAATAAATAATAGGTAATTTACCTAAATAAAAAGGTCCCAGATGAAAATCTGAGACCTTGAAATAAATTTTAAATTCTATAAAAACTCTTCAGGTTCGCTGAACTCCAGAGCTTCTTTTTCTACTTCAAATTCTGGTGTAAAACCTGCAAGCTCTCTGTCTACCAGAATTCTGCCACAGTGCTCACAACCAACGATTTTTTTTCTTTGAGCAAGTTCTAACTGAACTTGAGGTGGAATATAATTGTAGCAACCACCACATGAATCACGCTCAATAGTAACTACAGCCAATCTGTTTTTATAAGCATTTCTGATTCTGTCATAAGCTTTTAAAAGACGCTCTTCAATTTTCTTACGAGCCTTGTCCATTCTTTTCTCCAAACCCTTTTCATCTTTTTCGGTTTTGGTAATAATTTTCTTCAGCTCTTCTTCTTTTTTATCTAATTCTTTAACCTTAGATTCCTTTTTCTTTAGAGCTGCCTCCAAAGTAGCATCTTTGTTGGCAAGATTTACTTTACCTTCTCTGATTCTTTTATTGGCAAGTTGAATATCTAAACGTTGCAATTCAATCTCACGAGTCAAAGCATCAAACTCGCGATTATTTTTTACGTTATCCTGTTGTTTTTCATACTTTTGAATAAGGGCTTCAGCTTCCTGAATTGACATGGCATGTTTGGATAATTTAGATTCCATTTCCTTCAATTCTGACTGCAACTTTTCAATACGGGTATCGAGACCAACAATTTCATCTTCTAGTTCTCTAACTTCCATAGGAAGTTCACCTTTCAAACGCTCGATGTTATCAATCTGAGAATCAACTGTTTGAAGTTCGTAAAGATTCATCAGTCGCTCTTCGACCGGTATAGCATTAACGACATTCTTCTTTGCCATAAGGTAGGTATTATTAACTTTTTAATGTGATTGGACAATCAAAGTCTTAAATCTATTCAAAAACTACTGATTATAAATAACTTACAGGATTAGTTTTTACTTTTGATTTAAGGATTGCAAATATAGGAAATTTATTTAATAAAATATCATAAATTATTTCAATTGTAAATTGTTCACTTTCATAATGACCTATATCAGCAATAATGATTCGATTTTCAGCATCAAAGAATTCATGGTATTTAAAATCCGCACTAACAAAAATATCCGCTTTGGCTCTGATTGCATTTTTTAAAAGAAAACTACCTGCCCCACCGCATACAGCCACTCTTGAAATTTTATCCTTACAAATAGCTGTATATCTGATACAATCCGTCTTCATTTTTGATTTTAATTCCCTTAAAAACATTGCTGTATCTATTGGTTCCTTCAACTCTCCCACTAAGCCAGAGCCCACCAAATCAAATTGATTATCCAAACCGACGATATCATAGGCTACTTCCTCATAAGGATGTGCAGCAAACAATTCTTTCAATATATTATTTTCGAGATGAGCTGGGAAAATAACTTCAATTTTTATTTCAGCTTCCTGATGTCTTAGGCCAACTTCTCCAACAAAGGGGTTTGTTCCCTCAGCTCCCTTAAAAGTTCCTGTCCCTTCAACATTGAAACTACATTCTGAATAATTGCTAATATTTCCGGCTCCAGCATTAAAGAGTGCATTTTTTACTTTTTCAGCATGTTCTGCAGGAGCAAAAGTGTATAGTTTTTTAAGCACTCCTCTTTTAGCATCCAAAACTTTTAAATTGGTTAATCCTAGTTTTTCGGCAATTTTAGCATTCACTCCCTGATGTAAAACATTATCTAAATTGGTATGAATAGCATAAATAGCAATATCATTCTTGATAGCTTTGATAATAACCCTTTCTACATAATTAGATCCATTGAGACGTTTTAATCCTTTGAAAACGATTGGATGATGTGCTATAATGAGATTACAATTATTGTCAATTGCCTCCTGAATAACATCTTCGGTAGAATCCAAACAAATGAGGACCCCTTTAACTTCATCGTCTATACTACCGGTCAACAATCCGGAATTATCATAGGATTCCTGATAAGCAGGTGGGGCTATTTGTTCCAATACCTTTGTAAATTCTAAAATCTTCATTTAAGTATTTTCTATTCAACTAAAAAAATAATTAACTACCAAAACTTTCAATATAATTCAAAAATTTTAAGCTACTATAAACTTTATTACAACTTCAATAAAAAATCATGTATGTCATGAAATACCTGCATAGCTGATTTATGTACCTTTGGTATATTGATAAACCCGTGAAACAGTCCCGGATACTCTTTATACAAAAGAACATTACCAGCTTGCTTTAACTGCTCGGCATAGTAAAAACCATCGTCCAGTAAAGGATCCAATTCAGCCGTTACTATCATAGCAGGAGCTAAATCTAAAAAATCGTTCTCAAAACAGGGAGAAACTTCAGGTTTGCAACGATCCTCAGGATTGGGAAGGTATTGTTCGCGAAACCAAATCATCGATTCCTCTTCCAAAAGATACCCTTTACCATTTCTTTTGATGGATTCATTAGAAAGTCGCCCGTCAATCCAGGGATAAATAAGAACCTGAGCACGCAGATTGATATCCTCCAACTTACATCGATGAGCCAGGCAAGCAGCTAAATTACCACCAGCACTATCTCCCATCAAAACTATATCTGAAGGATTACCGCCATATTCTGAGATATTTTGCACCACCCATTGTAACGCCGTATAAGCATCTTCATGGGCAGCTGGAAAAACATGCTCTGGTGCAAGTCTATAGTCAACTGAAACAACAATACAATTATTCATCACAGACAACCTCCTGCACACCGCATCATGTGAGTAAGTGCCATATAGAACAAAACCACCCCCATGGTAAAAAACAATCACCCTTTGTTTGCTAGCTTCAGATGATTTATATATTGTAAGAGGAATAGTGTCAGCAAAAGTCTTGATTACTGAACGAACAGGTAAAACCTTGTCAAATAAAAATGTCCCCAAAGCAGCTGCCTGATCGCTTTTTGCTCTTAATTGTTTAATCTGTCCATCTGCTCCGCTTTTTATTGGTCCCCGTAGTCGCGAGAAGAGCAAAACCAGTTTTATTTTCCACTTCATTGTATCTATTTAAGTCGATTTATTATTTCCCTAAATTATCTGGAAATATAACAAGGGTTGGTTTTAAAATTATAAATAAAATCTGTTTTACACTATTATTATTTATAGATAAATGTAACAATTACCTTTAAAAAAAAGCAGCCGTACTTATCAGTACGACTGCCTGTATGTTAGAACTGAATAAATCAATTTAAAATTACTTCTTGAACTTCCAAGTTCTGTTGGCCCCACCATCCGAAGCGGGACATTCCATTTCTGCATCTCCTTCTTTGGCTACATAGAATTCGACCCTTCTGTTCTGGAAATGGTCAGATTCTTTAACTGCTCCAGGAACCAGGTTAGTTTTCTTTCCGGTGTACTTAACAATCAGATTGGATCTTTCCACACCATACGAAGAAACCAAATGATCAATCGCCGCCATGGCTCTGTTATAAGAGAGCATATCATTGTACTCATCATTGGCACGAACATCCGTATGTCCATGTACTACCACTTTCAAATCAGGATATGCCTTCATGACCGTTGCAATATGAGAAAGTTGAGCATAAGATTCAGGTCTTAGATCATATTTATCCATATCGAAGTGGATCATTGGTAAGAACCAATCTTTCAATCCCCCAGCAGTACCTGCACCTTGTTTAGGTTGGAAAGTTTCATTTCCGATAACTAATTTTTCAGTGCCATCGTTATTTTTAACAATAGAGATATCTTTTTGGGTAAGAGGTTTTGGAACATCGGCCACCCCATTTTCATCAACTTTATAGCCAGGAGGTGAATGTAATTCTTTATCCAAATAATCTTTTACACCATCTAAGTCGGAATCAAGGGCACGGCCTTTAGTATCGACCAATGCTCCTTCAGGAGTTTCAGGTTCCAAATCAATTTTGTTGGAGACGCCATCATTGTCATCATCTTTGTACCAATCGTCATCCAATTTTCTTTTGAGGTTGGCGATATCTCCCATTGGCGCTAAAAGAGGATTTACAAACCAAAGTGGCTGTACTCTTTTTTCTTTATTACCAATGTGGAAACCTAACTTCACAGAAGTATATTGTGGTAGGTCCATACTAGAGGTTGCTCCACCAGCATCATCTTTGAATTTACCGTCCATGAAATCATCCGCCGTGATAAACAACTGATGCTCTAATGACAAAGACACTCTTGGAGTAATAAGGTATTCGAAACTGAATCCTACATTGACGTATGGGTTAACCGATAAGGAATTTTTACCTTCACCGATAGTGATGATATCATCTTTTCTTTGTGGAGCCGTTGTTTCGTAGGTATTATCCAAAACTCCTTTGAGATTATTCTTCACCTCCCTTCTTCCCTGAGCAGTACTAATATCGAGAGGGTCACCATTATTATCAAAGGCAATAGCGGTAAAATCATACTTTTGACCATTTGCGTCCAGTGCATTGATAGCAGTATTATAAAAATTCATCCCAACACCCGTGATAGCATTGAGCGCCCATTTGTTTTGACGACGGTGAAACTGGATATTATTTAAATTAAAAACTGCCTGCAATGAAATGGCATGATGTTTCATCTTGTAATTTGAATAAAAACCAGTGGCATCATTGTACAAAGTATCTGTGATTGATAAAGCCGGTGATGCTTTGTAGTTTAATCCGCTGGCCTGACCGTACATATATTCTGCACGCAATGACATGACATAACCGATAGACTTGCGCACATGAATACCTGTTCCCCATCCAAATTGAGACTTAACATCACCAGAGACTGCAAAATAACCACCGCCTACGCCTACCTGCCACATGTCACGAGGGCGACCAGGAAACTGATTTTCTCCTTTGCGCCATTGTTCATGTTGTTGAGAATATTTTTTGGATATGTATTTATTGTCAGTTGGACTAACAGTCATTTGCTGAGAGTAGGCCATATTCGAAAGAAGTATCGCCGAAAACAGAAATGTATTTTTAAGGTTTAGTTTTGAAAATATCATAGCGTTTTGATTAAAAGCTCGATGGATAATTGAATTTTTAAACTCTAACATCAAAATATAGAGGCTTAAAGCCAGACTCTACATATACAAATGTAAAAATATTTTATGTAAATGTAATTATTTGGTCATTTTACTTGCTCATCAGTTTCTCCAAGGCAATACCCAAACCAGTAGTTGACAGCAAAAGCTTACTACTGTTTTTATTTTTTAATACTTTTAAAGCTTGATGAATCGTATTGGAACAATCACTAAAGATGGCCTCATCAGTCACTTCAACATCTTTTTGCATCAAATAAGCAAATACTCTTGCCATACCGCAATTTGCTATAAAATCAGGAATTATACTGATTTTTTCATCTGTGTAACGGGCTGTCGGGCCAAAAAATACATCGTCATCAACAAAGGGAACGTTGGCTCCACAGGAAATCAGTTCCAACCCACTTTTAATCATCCTGTCTACCTGATCTCTATTGATAATTTTAGAAGCGGCTCCAGGTATAAAAATATCTGCCTTCAAATCCCAAATTCTGGCATTTATCTCATCAAAACTCATCATCCGATCAGAGTTCAGGTTATTACCCTTTTTATTGATGAACAATTGACTAATTTCTTCAAAGCTAAAACCCTCTTCATTTATCAAACCGCCGGCAATATCAATGATACCGACAATTTTAACTCCTTTTTGAGCAAGGTAAAAAGCAGCCGCTGAAGCCACATTTCCCCAACCCTGTATGATGGCCTTCTTGCCATTCAAATCTTCGTTTTTATAGAGATTATAAAAATGCAAAACAGACATAGCTACGCCATATCCTGTGATCATATCAGCCACAGCTAATTTGTGGTCTGTCTCAGGAATAAATCTTTTATCCTCAATGATCATACTAACACCTTTACGAAGTTGCCCGAGGACAGGAATTCTATATGTTTCATCCGCTTTTAAATGACCATTTACCACACCCTCTTGTGGATGCCACAAACCAAGCCTCTCTGTTACAGGAATTACATCTTTCAACTCATCGATATTCAAATCTCCACCGGTGCCGTAATAAGTTTTCAATATTGGAATTACAGCCTTAAACCATCTGTTCAAAACCTCATCTCTTCTGGGATCTCTTGGATCAAAATCAATTCCTGACTTTGCTCCGCCAATGGCTGGTCCACAAACTGAGAATTTCACCTCCATCACCTTTGCCAAA
>JBILRD010000046.1:0-9612 GCA_044372845.1 Saprospira sp.
TTGAAATTACAGGATGTGGTAGGACGGATGCCGGAGTGCATGCGTTACAATATTTTGCCCATTTTGATTTCGACAGAGAACTGCCAAAAAATACCATTATCAGTTTGAATGCCTTGTTAAAAAGGGATATTGTTATTCATCGACTCATAAATGTCCAAGATGAGGCACATGCCAGATTTGATGCTAGATCCAGAAGTTATTTGTACAAAATTGATTTAAGGCCCGATCCTTTTCATCAGGAAACGGCTTATTACTGTCCTTTCGCCTCAAAATTAGATAAGGATTTGGTGCAGGAGGCAGCCAGGCTTTTATTGAATTATTCAGAGTTTGACAGTTTTTGTCTGGCGCATACAGACGTTCATACCAAGAGATGCCGATTGACAAGATCTGAATGGGATTTTCAAGAATGGGAATGGACTTATCATGTCAGTGCTGACCGTTTTTTGAGAGGTATGATTCGTTTGATAGTTGGCATGTGTTTGAATGTTGGTCGCGGTAAAGTGAGTTTGGAAGAATTGAAATATGCCATGGAGCACAAATTGCCCTTGAAACAGGCATGGTCAGTACCTTCGGAAGGATTATTTCTAACGGATATCAAGTACGATTTTATTAAAAATTATTGATTAAGTAATTGTTTTTTGTAAATTTATGTACTCAATAATTCTTGAGGTAAATAATGAAAAAACTAAGGCTTTTAAGCACGCTTTTTTTGTTGGTTCTCTTAAGTTTTCCCTTTTTATATAAGATGGGATTTCTTTTTTATTTCTCCTTAAACAAGGAGTTTATTATACAGGAATATTGTGTTAATAAAGCCGTTGCTGAATTAAAATGTGACGGTAAATGTTACTTAAAAAAGGGTTTAACTCTTAATTGTGACATTCAGAAAGATACATCTCAGGATAATAAGGATATTCCACTTTTGCCTCTAATAAAGGAGCTAAAAAATCTGCAATTATTTTACATCCTTCCTAACTTAAATGCTATTGCTGCATCCAGTTCCAGTTCTTCTCAAGAGCTTTTTATGGAAGGATCCACATTTTACACTTACAAATCTCCCATTAGTGGTGATTTTTCAAATGCCATCTTTCATCCTCCCTGTGTTTAATTAGTCAGATTTTAAGATTAATTAAATTTTGTTTATGAAATACACAATGCTTGTAGTAGCACTGATTTTTAGTGCTGGCTTGCGTGCATGTGATGTATGTGGAGGAGTCGGTTCTAATGCTTCTATTGGCTTATTTGCTTCTACCAGATTTCATTTGGTAGGATTCCAAAGCAGCTATAAGAGTTACAATAGTTACCTTTATAACATCCAGCATTCAAGTGAAAAACTGCTCATCGCTGATTTGAACTTCAGGGTACAATTACATAAAAGATTTCAGATAATCGGTTCAATGCCATACCAGTTTTCTTTTCAAAAAACTGATTTTGGATCTAAGATGATTCATGGTTTTGGTGATTTGAACCTTATCAGCAACTTTATTGTACTTAACAAGAGAGATTCTTCCGGATTGAGCAGGAACTTTTTATCCATTGGCGCAGGGTTAAAATCACCTACTGGAAAAAATGGTCCAGCATCTGATCCTTTGAAAAATCTGTATCCGGGTACAGGATCATGGGATTGGACTTTGATTGGAAATTATATTCATCAGTTCACTCCACTGTGGGGATGGCAATCAGAGCTCAGCTATTCCTTCAGGGGTAAGGATGTAAATAATTTTAAGTATGGCAATGTGTTAACGCTGAATTCTCAGGCGGTTTTGAATTCAAAATTTAAGGCTTATCGGCTGATTTCTTCTTTTGGATTGAATGGAGAAATTCACGATGCGGCTAGTTTTGATTCAAACAGTCTGGAATTATCCAAAAGAAATGGAGGTTATATATTGTCGGCCAGAAGTAGCGTCAATTTGATGACTTTTCGCTGGTTGTTTTCGATGTATGTCCAACAACCATTTTTACAAAACTATAATGATCGACAGACTAAACAGCAACTTTCTTGCGGATTTAGTATTAATTATCTAATAATCAATTAAAACATGAAAAACATACATCTGATTTTTTTAGGATTAGTCCTGACATTTTCCATTTTTTCTTGTCATAAGCACGAAGATGAAGCTACGACAGCTAATATTACTTTGATGGAACCTGGTGATAATGACACGATAGCTTTTGGTTCTGAAATTCACGTGGAAGGAACCATTAGCAGTAATGGAGAGTTACATGGTTATACCTTGGAAATTGTTAACTCAGGGGACAATTCCATAGTTTTTTCAAAAAGTAGCAGTACACATGCTTCCTCTTATGCTTTTCATGAGCATTGGATGAATAATGTTTCTGATACTACCAATATGAGAATAACTATAGATGCTATGCTCAACCATGATGGACTAAAAACCAGTAAATCAGTTAATGTGGTTTGTTTGCCACAGTAAACATTTAAAAAATCAACCAAAACATCATTAAAAAATAATAATTATGAAAAACCAATTCAATATTTTGTTAGCTGTAACAGTTTTATTTTCAGCATTATTTTTAGGTTCTTGTAAAAAAGACGATCATAACCATGCTACACATGCAGATGTAAATGTTAAACTAAATCATAGCTGGGGCATGAGTGGAACTAGTTTTGCAATGAATACAAACCTGGTACATCCTATGAACGGGGATACTATGAATTTTTCAAAATACAAATATTATGTATCCAATATTTCTCTAAAAAAAGCAGATGGAACTGTTTGGAATCAATCTGAAAGTTATCATCTAGTTGATTTATCTGATCTTTCTACAGCAACTATTAAATTAAGCTCTGTTCCAGTAGGAGATTATACAGAAATGAGCATTACAATTGGGGTGGATAGTGCAAGAAATGTTTCCGGAGCTCAATCTGGTGCTTTGTCTACTACTATGGACATGTTTTGGAGCTGGACAACCGGTTATATTATGATTAAGGCAGAAGGAACATCACCACAATCAACCAGTGGAAATTTTGTTTTTCATTTAGGAGGTTTTAAGGGTACATATAATATTGTAAAATCAAAAACGGTTTCTTTCGGTTCAAATCCGTTAACTGTTTCGGGAGATAGGGTTAGTGAAGTTCATTTTGATGTAAATACAGCTATGACCTGGTGTAATTCAGGAAGCTGTTCTGCTGTAAGTACAGTTATGATGCCTGGTCCACTTTCATTGCAAATGGGAACTGATTTTTATAACGGCTTTGTTTTTGAAAAAATTGTTGAATAAGCTAATTAATTCAGGTCGCTGATAAAACAGCGACCTGTTTTTTTATATGATGAAGAAAATACTATTTTTTTTAACTTTTGTTGTTTTTCTGGCTTGTCAAAAAGATAAGTCAGCTGATAACAGTTTGACTCTAAACTATCCCGATTATTTTCCGGCTCCTGTTTATCAATTTAATAACAACGCTTTACAGAAGGATAGATTTGAGCTGGGGAAAAAGTTATTCTTCGACAAGAATTTGTCCAGTAATGGTAGTATATCTTGTGGCAGTTGTCATAGTCAGGCACATGCTTTTGCTGATCATAATGTTTCCTTTAGCGCTGGAGTAGGAGGGCAGTTGGGTAATAGAAATTCACCAGCAATTTTTAATATGATTTGGTCTCCCAGTTTTATGTGGGATGGTGGTGTCAATCATATAGAAGTTTTTTCTGTAGCACCTTTGACTAATCCGGTGGAGATGAATGAGACGATGTTGAATGTAGTTAATAAACTGAATAGCAGTTCAGAATATAAAAACTTGTTTAAAAAAGCATATAATCTAGATGTCATCACCGATCAGGTATTGTTGAGGGCTTTGACCATCTACATGTCCATGATAGTCAGTGCAGATTCAAGATACGATCAATACAGACAGGGAAAAATCAGTTTAAGTACAGAGGAGATGTCAGGATTAAATCTTTTCAGGCAAAAATGTGCCAGTTGTCATACAGAACCTTTGTTCACTAATTACAGCTTTAGAAATAATGGATTGGACTCAGTTTTTTCTGACTTGGGAAGAGGAAGAATAACCAATAATCCCATAGATTACGGCAAGTTCAAAGTACCTAGTCTGAGGAATGTTGAACTGACCTACCCTTATATGCATGATGGTCGTTTTTGGAACCTGGAGGAGGTGTTGGATCACTACGCTCATGGTATTGTAACATCAAATACATTAGATCCCATTTTATCGTCACCTATGAGTTTGACGGATACTGAAAAAGAGCAAATAATAAAGTTTTTAAAAACTTTAACAGACTGGACATTGATATCTAATCATTTGTTGAATGAATAAAAAATACAGACTAAAAATTTCAAAGTATTTTTAAATGTATTCAAAACGATACAAATTAATAACAGCAGTAATTTTGTTGTTCTTATTTACAAGTCCAATCTTAATGAGATTTGGAGTTTTGTGTAATTACTGCATACAATATAAACATTATACAAAAGTTCTATGTATTAACAAAGATCAACCAGATAGTAATTGTAAAGGTAAATGTCAATTATCAAAAGACTTAAAAGAGTTAGATCAGGTACCCAAAAAACCTAAACTACCAAATATATTTAATGAAGAGATAGAAATATTTTTTGTTTTTGAAATTGGAAATAATCTAGTGTTCAATTATTATTTAGAATACCTAAGCATTAAAAAAAATCAAATAATAAATAAATGGATACTTACCAAGGGTATTATAGTTGACAAATTTATTCCCCCCGAAATTTCATAATCATTTTGATTATCAATGTGAATCCTAAATAATAGCATAAGATTTTTAATATGAACGAATAGGGTTCCAAATATTTAACCAATCCATAAAATCTAAATATTATGAAATATAAAATAATATTAATAGGTTTCCTATGCCTATTATTCAATGAAATTTTTTCACAATCAAATACCTTTAGTGGGAAAATAATTGATAATGAGACTAAAGAACCAATAGTTGGCGCAACAATTCAATTATTGTCAAATCAGAGTGGAACAACCAGTAACAGTGAGGGAGAATTTAACATTGTTAAGAATTTAGAAATAGATTCATTGAAAGTATCATTTATTGGATATAAAACAATAACTGTTGTGTGTTCAGATAATCTAACTATTTTTCTTCAACCAAATCCAATACAATTACAATCAGTTCTAGTAACAGCAAACCGGGAAGCAGCCTTGAGGGCTGAATCTCCAATTGCTATATCAAAATTATCATCCAAATTAATAGATGAGTCGAAAGCGAATCATGTATATGAAATAATTAATAAAACACCTGGGGTTATAATGCCTAGTTATAACAATGAACAACATGGGATGTCTATTCGCCAGCCTATGGGCACAAGTGCTTATTATTTGTATATGGAGGATGGTATTCCGATAAGACCTTTGGGTGTTTTTAATCACAACGCCCTTCTTGAAGTAAATCAATTTGCAATTAGTAGTGTAGAAGTTGTAAAAGGCCCTGTTTCTTCAATTTATGGACCTGAAGCTGTAGGAGGAGCTATTAATTTTATCATGCAAAAACCTACTTTGGTTCCAACTGCAAAAATTGGTATCCAATTCGATAATTGGGGTTTCAAAAGAGTACAATTTGGAGCCGGTGCCAAGATTAAAAAATTTGGCTTTTATGTTGGTGGACTCAGCAGTCTTCAAAATAATTCATGGATGGCAAGTTCCGACTATAATAAAACTTCAATAAATGGAAGGCTTGAATATAATTTTTCTAACAGAACCCGTCTTATTGGAAGTTTTGTATATGGAAAATATTATTCACAAATGCCAGGAAGTGTTGATAGTACAATGTTTTACAGCAGGGAATACGTAAGTACATCAGATTTTACCTATAGAAAATCAGATGCCATTCGTTCGCGATTAACTTTAGAACACGACTGGAATGATATGTCAAAATCATTCATAACAATTTTTCAACGAAGTAATAAACATGGACAAAATCCTAGTTATGCTATACGTTGGAATCCAATACCAAGTCCTTCAAATGATCCTTCGAAAGCAAGAGGAGAAATTAATTCCAATAATTTTGAAAGTTATGGTGTAATATTACAACATAGTCAAAAATTCGATTTTATAAAGTCTAAACTTATAGCAGGAGCTGTTTTAGATTTAACGAATAATGACTATTGGTCTTATAGGATAGATTTAAATGCAGACCTCAATCCTACAGGTCAATTTGTTGAGCAATATACAATTGATCAAGAAAGGCCTGAATTGCCTATTGCTGATTATGATGGAAAAATCAATAATTATGCAGCTTATGTACAATATGATTTTGAGCCTGTTAAGAAATTGCGCTTTTCACTTGGTGGTCGTTTTGACTTAATGGATTTAGATTATATCAATAATATTAATTCAACATCAGGCAACATCAAATATTCAAGATTTACACCAAAAATAGGAGTTGTATATGATTTTGGTAAAGATATAGGAGTTTATGCAAATTATTCTCAGGGATTTTCACCTCCATCCCTTACAGCTATTTTTAGACCAAGACCTAATACTAATCCTGTAGAATTCTACACAAATTTAAGCCCTGCATTTTTTAATAATTATGAAATTGGCGCATGGGCTGCGTTTTGGAAAAAGAAAATTTATGTTGATATCAGCTTATATCAGATGGATGGCAGAAATGAATTGTTGAATATTCGCCAAGTAGATAATTCATTTGATTATCAATCTGCTGGTAAAACTTTACATAGGGGAATCGAATATGGCCTTTCAGCCAATCCAACTGATGAATTTTGGTTTAGATTTGGTGGGACAACAGCATTGCATCGTTTTGAAGATTTTCAGATTAGTGATAGACCAACCGACCAGTATCAAAACCTTGCAGGCTTTGAAATGCCAAGTTCTCCAAGATCTACATGGAATACCGAGTTTTCCTATTATCCAAAATGGTTTAAAAACTTCAGAACATCTATAGAGTGGCAATATATTTCAGGATGGTTCCAGAATCAGATAAATACTGTAAGGTATGAGGGATATAATTTGTTGAATTTTAGAATTGGGTACAAGTGGAGAGGAATTGAAGTTTATTCAAACATCATGAATCTTACAAATGCACTCTATGCAAACTCAGCTTCTAGAGGAAACAATCCAACAGATAGAACTACTTTTAATCCTGGTGCCCCTAGAACTTTTGTTTTTGGTGTGCAGTATAATTTCGTTGGAAAAAAATAAATAATTTCGGGAGGCTATTCAGATGTATAGCCTCCCGATTTAAAAAAAAATGATATGAAACAATTTATCAGAAAAAATATTTATAAATGGCATAGGACAATTGGTATAATAACAATTATACCTGTAATCTTTTGGTGTTTATCAGGACTAATGCATCCATTTTTAGCTCATTGGTTAAAACCTAAAATTGCAAATGAGTTTATAATGCCAAAGCCATTGAATCGTGAAAAATTGATATTATCTGTTAAGCAGGTTCTTGAAAAAAATGAAATAGCTTCTATAAAAAATTTTAGAGTTATACAATTCAATAATAATTCCTACTATCAAGTAAAAAACACTAAGAATGAATGGATTTACCTCAATTCAGAAACGGGTGAAATATTAAATGATGGGGATAAAAAATATGCTGAATACCTTTCTAGATTTTTTTTAGCAGATAGTATTAGTAAAATTAAATCAATAACTCTTCAGACTGATTTTTCACAACAATACAAATGGATAAATAGACTTTTACCAGTATGGAAAGTTAGTTTTGATAGAGCTGATAATATGGATGTTTATGTTGAAACACCCTATTCTCGTTTGGGAACTTTTAATCCAAATTCTAGAAAAGTATTTTTGTGGATTTTTGATAATTTTCACAATTGGACCTTTCTAGAAAAAATATCAAATAATACAATAAGAATTGCCGTTATGATATTATTATTAAGTATTATAATAATTTCATCTTTAAGTGGTATTATTATTTATGGTTTTATGTGGGGTAGGTTTAAAAAGCCAAGCATTGAAAACAAAAAAGGTATTTTAAGAGCTTATCATCGTCAAATTGGAATATCTGTAGCATTTGTTTCATTTACATTTGCTTTTAGTGGGGCCTATCACGCTACTATGAAGTTAAAGCCAAATTTATTGCCCGATATGCTTTATGAACCCATACTTCTTACAGAAGAATTGCCAGACTCTTTGCCAAACGATAAAATTGATTGGGAAAAAACAACTAATTTGTCATTTGTAAAAACAGACACTAGCCTTTTTTATCAAATATTTTATAAAAAAGCTAAAGATAAAACTTCATCTGTTGATTATCTAAATACAAAGAATAATGAATTTTGGAAAGATGGTAATGATAATTATGCTATTTTTCTAAGTAACTATTTTAATAATAAGTATTTTAAATGCAATAAGCAAAATTGTTGCGAAGAGGGACAGGGAAAATCTGAAAATATAAATAAAGATCTAGTTATATTAAAGACTGAAGATGTGCCATTCTTTGAAAAAAGAGAATATGGCTTTGCATTTAAAAGACTACCTGTAGTCAGAGTATCATATGATACTCCTCAAAAAACTAATCTATATATTGAAACTACAAGCTCGAGATTAGCAGCTAAAATTGAAAATTCGGATCGTTACGAAGGATTTTCTTTTGCAATTTTGCATAAATTTTTATTTATGGATTGGGCTGGAAAAAACATTAGAGATATAGTTATGATGCTTTCAGCCTTGGGTGTTCTAACAGTCAGTATTTTTGGACTTATTATTTTTTTAAATAAACAATAATCAAAAAACTTCTAATTATGATTATTTAATAATTAGAAATAATAAAGGAGTTTTCACCTACTTGATAATAAACTTTGTCAGTACTAATTCATTTTGGAACTGTCAAAGTTTATTTTTTTTTATTAGTTTTACAAGCAGTTATTAAAACTGGATTTATGGTCAGAAAAACAAGGCAAACTGTCAGTATCGAAATGAAAAAATACTTCATTCACAATGGAGTAGAACATTTCGGTCCCTTTGATACAGAAGATTTAAAACAACACAAAATTCAAAGAGAGACCCCCATTTGGTATGAGGGTTTGGAAGATTGGACAACAGCTGAGAAAATTGTTGAGTTAAAGCCCTTGTTTGCCGCTATTCCACCTCCCTTTAGAAAAGTAGAATTGACACCGCCGAAAATTGAGAAAAAAGAAAAGGTAGTCAGTTCAAAACCAAAAGAGACAGACAATAACAGCGTTAACGCTTTGATGAAAAAGAATGAGTTTATAGTTGTTTTTATTTTGTCTTCCTTTATGTTTTTTTCTGTCGTTTGCGGAATTTTGCTCTATCTCCTCATGAAATAGCATAATATATGCCCGGTAATTCTTTTGGTAAACTTTTCAGAATCACCACTTACGGTGAATCACATGGTCCTGGTATCGGTGTTATCATCAACGGTTGTCCAGCTGGTATTGAAATTGATTTAGATTTTATACAGCAGGAATTGGACAGAAGAAAACCTGGTCAATCCGCTATTGTTTCTCAAAGAAAAGAGTCTGATGAATTTCAGATTCTATCTGGTGTTTTTAATGGAGTCAGTTCGGGAACGCCCATTCACATACACATACCGAATAAGGATGCCAAGCCTAAAGATTATGATAGTTGGGAAAATA
>JBILRD010000047.1:0-9607 GCA_044372845.1 Saprospira sp.
CTCTGTTTCCAGAAATAAAAATATATCCCCTCTTCCTGATATTGCAGGTACAATCCATACAACATCGGACTTAAAATCATCAGAATAATAACGCCTCCTAATAACCATTTCCATTGAAAGATTTTTCTCCATGCCCCCATTCCAAACCAGTAAGATCCTAAGGCCGCCGCAGGAATAATAGCTCCAATCGGTCCTTTTGCCAGCATGGCCAAACCAATCGATACAAATCCAAAGACAAAGTGCTTAATCTTTTTACTATCATCATATTCCAATAATTGCCAAATAGCTATCATAACAAAACCTGCTAACAAAGTATCCGTTCTGACATCATGATGGAATAGAAACCAGGCCTGACAACTAGCCAAAATTAACACGGATAGGTATCCGCTTTGCTGATTATACAGTTTCGAAGCCACTTTGAAAGTTCCCCATATCCCAATAATAGATACAATCAGAGAAGGCAACCTGTAAACAAAATGATTGATACCAAAAATTTTGAAAAATAATGCAGACAGCCAAAAAAGCAATGGCGGTTTGTCGAGATAATCCACATATTTATGTTTGACCATCAACCAATTGCCTGACTCCTCCATCTCTCGAGCAATAGAAGCATACTGAGCTGCATCAACATCCATTAAAGGAATGAAGATAGCTGCCAAAATATAAACCGAGAGAATCGAAAGGCAAAATCCGTTAAAAACTGCTCTTTGCATTTTAAGTTTCGTTTAAATCCAAAGTTATATAAAATTAACAAATATAAATACTTGTTCATTTGCAATTAAGCCAAGCATAGCTTACTTTTGCTTCAAGCTTTAACATCAGAAATCTCAATTCTCATGAATATTATTTTAAATTTTATCCCCTGGGCTCCCGATCCTGTAATTTTTAGTTTAGGCAGTTTTGAAATCAGATATTATTCTTTGTTTTTTGCTCTAGGTTTTATCCTTGGTTACGCCATTATCAACAAAATGGTAATCAAAGAAGGAGAAGACCAAAAATTACTGGATAACTTTCTGATTTATGTCGTTCTGGGAACCATCGTTGGTGCCAGATTGGGTCATTGCTTATTTTACGATTGGGCTTATTTCTCCAATCATATCCTCGAAATATTTTTACCGGTTCAGTTCACCAGTCAGGGAGTGGAATTTACAGGATTCAGAGGGCTTGCCAGTCACGGAGGCGCTATAGGAATCATCATTGCACTGCTTCTCTTGTCTCTAAAACAGAAAAAATCTGTCTTTTGGTATTTGGACAAACTAGCAGTAGTTGTACCTTTGGCCGGTATGTTTATACGTTTAGGAAACTTGATGAATTCAGAAATTGTGGGTGATCCAACTAATCTTCCCTGGGCTTTTCAATTTCAACTAATGGATGACGAAGGTGGTAAATATGATCCAATGGCTCCCCGACATCCAACACAATTATACGAGGCTATAGCTTATTTGGCTACATTTGGATTTATGTTTTGGTACTATGGAAAAAAATTCGGTAAAGTTATGCACGGCCATATTTTCGGAGTTTTCTTCGCCATATTGTTTTTCTTCAGATTTGTTCTGGAGTACACCAAAGTCAATGAGGGTATTTCTGAAGAAGCTGTTCTTAATATTGGGCAATTGTTGAGTGTTCCTTTCATTATTGCTGGAATTCTAATTGCTGTGATTAAAAACAAGAAACCTTTAGCCTGAAATTTTTAGGGATTCACTGACTTATGATTTTTTTCCAAGGCCAGACCATCCATTGGTGTAGCTTGCCATGTAACACCAGGAGCAAACCACCAAATTGTATTATCCTGAAGAACGGCAACATAGCGAGTTTCATCCGTCTTCATATAAGCGTTAAATTGTTTAATCTTGTATCCAGATGGTAAGCCCTCTGTTGAAGAAAGTTGCCAGGCATAGCCTGGAGCGTACCACCAAATTGTTCCATCAGACAAAACAGCGACATATCTGCTACCATGCTCAACACTTCTGCTGTAAGCTACCAGATACTCAATGTTATAGCCTACTGGCAAACCCTCCGTTGAAGATTTTTGCCATGGATAACCGGGAGCAAACCACCAGATAGTATTATCCTGAAGAACGACAACATACCTGCTGTCCCTATCTTCTAATCTCATAAAAGATGATATAATCTTTATATCGTTCATAAGTTGTACATATTAAAAATTACTTGACTAGTCTACAGGCCTTAAACCAAGAGAATCTGCCTTGTTGATCATAAACTCATAAGCCTCCTCTCTGTTATTCGCAATAATCCCATCCAAAATCGCATCCTTTATAGAATTTTTGATGATTCCGACTTCTCTGGAAGGTTTAATTCCAAAAATTTCCATAATCTCTTCGCCCGATACCGGAGGTTGCCAAAGTCGGAGATGATCCTTCTGCTCTACTTCATCTAAACGTTCTCTCAGGTAGATAAGGTTTTCTAAATAGATCTCTTTTTTCTTGGAATTTGAAGTAGTTGTATCCGCTTCACACATGGTTAACAAATCATCCAGCTCTTCACCGGCGTCGTACAACAATCTTCTGATTGCCGAATCAGTGATTTCTTCTCTGTCCTTGGTTAAAAGGATTGGCCTTTGATGTAATTCGATAATTTTCATGACATATTTCAACTTACTATCTAATGGCAACTTAAATCTCTGAAAAATTTTTTCAGCCATCTTGGCCCCTACTACTTCATGGCTATGAAAAGTCCAGCCCTGCCCGGCATAGAACCTTTTGGTAATAGGTTTTGCAATATCATGCAAAAGTGCCACCCATCTTAGCCAAAGATTTTCACTCATGGCCGCCATATTATCCAATACCTGTAAGGTGTGATAAAAATTATCTTTGTGCCTGATACCATTTTTTTCCTCGACTCCATGCATGGCATAAAGTTCAGGAAAAATTATTTCCAGCAATCCTGTTTCGAATAACAATAAAAAGCCAACAGAGGGTTTTGGTGATCCAATTATTTTATTGAGCTCTGTACTGATTCTTTCCTGAGAAATAATGTTAATTCTTTCTTTAGATTCTTTAATAGCCTGAAAAGTTTTTTCTTCTATCTTAAAACCAAGCTGTGTGGCAAATCTAATTGCCCGCATCATTCGCAATGGATCATCGGAAAAAGTAATATGTGGATCCAGTGGTGTTCTGATGATTTTATCCTTCATATCCTGAATGCCATTGAATGGGTCAATCAGCTCACCAAAATTATCCTCATTCAAGGCTATTGCTAAAGCATTGATGGTAAAATCTCTTCGATTCTGATCATCCTCCAAACTACCATCTTCTACAACAGGTTTTCTGGAATCAGGATTGTAGGATTCTCTTCTGGCTCCAACAAATTCCAATTCCCATCCTTTTATATGTATTGCTGCGGTTCCGAACCTGGCATAGGTAGCAACTTTTGGCTGAGGTAGAATATTGGAGGCCAGTTTTTCAGCCAGTTTGATACCACTGCCAACACAAACAATATCAAGATCCTTCCCATGAGTGGATCTACCCAAAAGTCTATCACGAACAAAACCACCAATTACATAAGAAGGATAGCCTATTTCATTGACTGTTTTTCTCAGAAGCTCGAATATTTCTTCCTCCTTAGTTTGTATTTCAAATTTCATTTTATGTATATAACTTGATCATTACAGTTTAAAGTATGACCTTGCATTTAATTATTATTTTACAGAAGATTGTTTTAAGATTTCACAAATTTATTGTTTTTTGTTTAAAGAAATAAGTGACTGACTTAGATATCAATATTTCTTTAAAAGAAGAATCCAATAATCTGAAATTATTTTATCAAAATAAGCAATTCATTGTATTCCATAAAAATAATCTATCCTTTTAAGACGTTTAATTTTCAGTAGAATAAATCCTAAAAAACACACAAATGAAAATGGTATATTATAAAAAAAACCTTTTGATTCTGTTTTTTATTGTACTCTTTTCCACTCTTTCTCAAGCTCAGTTTCAAATATTAAGAACTGACTTACTGTCTGAACTTAAAAACACTAAAACTATTGTTTTTATGCCAGCAAGAGATACTTTTAAGAATCAGGTTTACAGAAAAATAATGGAGAAATATTGGACAATTACTCCTGTTTCCTTTAAATCTTATACCCAATACCTTGACTTTAAAAATGCCGAAGGATATTCTTATTTACTTTTTGGAGATGATCAAATCAATGATGGAACTTCGATCAATAGTTATGTTTATTTCGAACTTTGGCTTTGGCAACCCGATCCAAAAAATCCAGGCACTAGAAAAAAAGTTCAGATAGCCAGATTAGAATTATATCCTGATCCTGAAACAACTTTTGATCCTTCATTGATTTATGATTACAGATACCATACAGAAGGGCATATATTTAACTGGACACCCGGGATGTTCAAAAATTATGTACAAGTGTTTGATAAATATATCAGCAATGGAATAGAACGCAATACATCAAAACCGGAGCAAAAAATGGACGAATTGCAAAAACTAAAAAACAATACCCTTTATATTCCGGATTATGTCCTGCTTCAAAATGATATGTTTCACAGCAAACTTAATAAAATTGATGCAGCTGAATTATTACAAGACTATCCCTATCCTTATAAAATTGTAAGTTCTGAAGAATTAAGTGCTAAAATTTTAGAGGCTTCTGAACCAGTTTATTATCTATTATTTGTTAGAAGTAACAGCGATAAATACCTTGCGGTTATGGAAGGAAAAGAGGGTGAGATTGTTTACCATCGACATAGCCCGCTAAGCTTTAATGTAAAAAAAGCTGATTTGAAAAAATTGGCCTGTACTATAGAAGGAAAAAAATCTTGCCTATTTGGTTTTTAGAGTCCCCATGGATCTGCTAGCAAAAATGGATCTGACCATTCAGTGCGATTTATAATTGTTCTATCCGTCAAGGTCTTTAAAAACTCGATAATATCACTTTTTTGAGCAGCATTAAGCGTTCTTAACGTTGGAGCTGACTCTAATTCAATAGCGACATTATCTGAAGGATGCCCACCGGATACATAATGATCCAACACTTCCTCCAAAGTAGCAAATCGACCATCGTGCATGTAAGGTGCAGTCAATTCAATATTTCTGAGTGTCACCTCCCTGAATCTTCCATTATCAGTAGCCACTCCCGTTACCCCACCCAAACCAAAATCTGGAAAATCAAACAGAGTAGCAGCGGCTGTCAGTCCATTATTCGAGTAATTATTCCTTGCAAAAGTGGCAAAATTTCTTGAAAAGCTATGACAATGAGCGCATTCTGCATCATTTAATACTGCAGAGCCACCCGCATCTCCCAAAAACAACTCATAGCCCCTTTGTTGAGCATCACTAAAATAATTAAAGTTTGCCCATTCCACACTATCATATTTCGAATAGGCAGAATTTAAAGTTCGCATAAATTGAGCCATTGCCTTAGCGGCTAATTCCTTGTTAATTTCAGATTTATTGTTGATTCCAAAGGCTTTTCTAAATAAACGGGGATAATGAGGGTGTTCTTTCAATCTTCTCTCTACCTCTTCCCAGGTATTTTTCATCTCCAATGCTAATACCTGATCTTCAAGATGTCTGAACTTTCCATCCCACATAAAGTTATGGGCATTGTTGGGTCGCCATGAGTATCCAATATTAACGAGAGACATCGAACTGCGGGAACTTAAGGTGCCATCTACTCCAATTGAATAAGCCAAACCATCAGTAAAAGCTTTGTCTTGTTGGTGGCAGGATCCGCAGGATATAGTGCTGTCTAAAGACAATATTTTCTCATAAAAAAGATATCTCCCCAATTTAACACCATCCACTGTGACTGGATTAAAAGAAGGAATTTGCATGGCAGGCAATCCATTGATTTGAGGAAATTGATAAGCCTGAGGCTGATATGGTATACTATCCAAACGCCCCTCATTTTCATTTGGCGAAAGAGGACCCAGCGTATCATTCTTCGGATCACAGGCAATAATGATTCCAATGATTGAAAAAATAATCAATGAATATAAAATGGGACGACTCATAAAAATATTTTCCTATTATCTATTATTGAATTGTGATAGCATTTGCAATATTTCCAATCACCAAATTGGCAAGGTTAAAACCAGGAGTACCTACTGCTGCAGAATGACTGACATTGTCAACAGGAATATTGACTTCTGAACCAACTCTGTAGAAAACATCCTTGACATCAATAACAAAATTGATCTCTGCCGGCAAATCTTTTGAAACATTAAACGATTTTGCGAAAGTTCTACTTTTATACATTCCGTCTACACCTGCATGATAAAGGTAGGATACATTTCCACCTGCCTGACCAGGAGCTGTATCTAATCTTCCTTCAATTCTCGAAAAAATAAAACTGTTCCACGAAGCCCAATAATTTCCAGGATCTCCAAGATATGGATCCGATGGATAGTCTCCTGGATCTTTGGAATTTAATCCAGGCTCAATTCCAATCCCAAAACGAATTTCTTTATAATTTCCCGGCGGCACAGCGGTATATGTTTTAGTGATACCCGAATTAGCAATATTGATATTGGTATTGGCGTTAAAATCTATGTAATCAACTAATTTTACTCTGACAACCTCATCATTTTCTTTAACCAAATCTACATGAGAAATGAAAAAATTAAAGACATGAACTTCTATACTATCACCATCAGGACATATATAGTCATTGAAAACAACCAGAGGATTTGAATTGAAACTAGCTTTAAAATTGAATTTCACATCACCAGCATTTGGATCAACTCTATCAGGCTTACAGTTGTAAAACAATAAAACTGAAAGTATTGACAATAAATATATCTTTTTCATTTTTGGTTAATTATTTAGATATTTAATAACATGAATCCAAATTCAGAAGTTAAGATTATAAATTTAATAAAAAATTCATTTTATACTTCATATTTGTATTATAATAACAGCTTAAATTGAATTTGAGTTCAGATAGTAATATTTTCTATATGTCATCAAACAAAAACAATATTTATAAATCTATTCTATCATCTAAAGCAAAGCATAAAAAACTCTTATCCTTGCTTATTGATCCTGACAAAATAGACGATGGTTATCTAAATAATATTATCAGTTTATCTAAACAAACTCAAATTGATTTTTTCTTTGTTGGCGGGAGTCTGTTGATCAAAAATAATCTTGATTACGTTGTTCAACAACTAAAAAAATTTACTCAAATTCCAGTACTGCTCTTTCCCGGATCAAACAATATGATTTGTAGAGAAGCTGATGCTTTCCTGCTTTTATCGCTTATTTCGGGCAGAAATCCAGAACTCTTGATTGGAAAGCACGTTGAAAATGCTGCTTTCTTAAAACAAAGTAATCTGGAAATCATACCTACAGCTTACATGTTGATCGATGGGGGTAATTCTACTTCTGTGGCCTACATGAGCAATACCTCTCCTATTCCTTCATTAAAAAATGACATTGCAGTAAGCACAGCTCTAGCTGGCGAATTATTGGGTATGAAGTTGGTTTACCTGGAGGCCGGTTCTGGCGCTTTGAATCCTGTACCTAATTCAATGATCAGGGAGGTTTCAAAAAACTTAGAAATCCCACTAATCGTTGGAGGTGGTATCAACACTATACAAAAGGCCAAAGATGCTTTAGATGCCGGTGCAGATATGATTGTTGTTGGAACTGCCTTTGAAAAAAATCCGGAATTTTTATCAGAATTGAGCAATCTATTTATTTAGAAATCATCTGCTCTATTTAAATGCAAGAACTGAATTGTAGGATTTTTCAAATTCTTTTATTTGCTTTTGAATTTCTTCCTCATCTAACTGGAGTGTTTTTTTTAACTCTGCAGCCAGATCTTTATAATATTTACCAGCCAATTCCCTATCGAAGTATAGGTAGCCACTTCTTCTGATCAAAAAATCTGACAAGTTAAAAACCTGCTCAAAATCAATACAATAGGACAATTCAGCAAATAGAATGCTTTTTTCTATGTTGTCAATATCAACATTCAATTCTCTGTATTTCTCTAAGACTGTAACCGTATTCATTCCATAACGCTGAACCAAAAGTTTAACCTGTTCTTCTCTTAATTCGTAAATCTCAGAGACATTCTCAATATACTTAGCGATATCTTCCTGATTTTCAAAACCGGCACCACAAAGTTTAAGGTTTTTGCTGACAGATTTCTTATTTATTTTTAAGCGTTGACAAACCTTATCAACCACCCTTTCTGCCATCTTTCTATAACCTGTTAATTTTCCACCAGCAATAGAAATTAGTCCAGTTTCTGAGTAAAAAATCTCATCCTTTCTAGATAATTCGGAAGCCGATTTACCCTCTTCATGAATCAATGGTCTCAAACCAGTCCAGGACGACTGCACATCTTCTATTGTTAATCCCAAAGAAGGAAACATTTCATTGACAGCCTTCAAAATATAATTGACATCTTCGATGTTAGGCTCCGGATCATCAATTGATTGGCTGTATGCTGTGTCAGTGGTCCCAATATAGGTAATTCGATCTCTTGGAATGGCAAATACCATTCTATTATCTCCTTGAACATCAAAATAAACAGATTGCTGTATAGGCATTTTTTCTCTGGGAACAACAATATGTACACCTTTACTCAAAAACAATCTCTTCCCTTTGACGCCCTCAGCGTCTAACATTCTAAGATTATCAACCCAAGGGCCTGCTGCATTTACAACTATTTTGGCTTTAATATTATAATTTTCTCCACTTAATAAATCCTCAACCGATACAGACTTAATTTTATTGTAACCATCGTAACTGAATCCATTTACCTGAGTATAATTTAAACAAATCGCACCATAGTTTACAGCTGTTTTGATGTTTTCGATAGTCAAACGAGCGTCATCACTACGATATTCAAAATAAACGGCACCTCCAATTAAATTATCTTTTCTTAGTAATGGCTCAATCAAAGAAGTTTGTTCAGCATTCAACATCCTCCTGCGTTCTTGAGGTTTTACCCCAGCCAAAAAATCATATACCCACAAGGCCAGTGAACTCATATTTTTTGATAATGACCCATTTTTAACGATCGGAAGCAACATCTTTTCGGGAATAACAAGATGTCTGGCATTTTTATGAACTATGGCCCTTTCCATCCCCACTTCTTTGACCAATCCAAACTCCATTTGTTTCAAATATCTCAACCCGCCGTGAATTAATTTGGTTGATCGGCTGCTCGTTCCCCAAGCATAGTCTTTTTTTTCCAGTAAGGCAACATTTAATCCCCTGCTCGAAGCATCTAAAGCAATCCCTGCTCCAGTGATACCACCTCCAATAACCAATAGATCAAAAGTTTTTTCTTTTAAACTTTTAACCAAATCAGGTCTGTCTAAAACAGAAAATCTGTTGCTGTTGCTCGACATAAGAATGGTCGAATATTACTAAGATTGATTATTTGAAATATCTGAAATCGTGTTTGTATTGAATTTTTTGCAAAGCTTCATAAATCAATTTTATCACATTTTCGACATCTGATTTGTGAGCCATCTCTACCGTTGTGTGCATATACTTCAATGGAAGTGAAATCAATGCCGAAGGCACACCACCATTAGAATAAGCAAAAGCATCGGTATCAGTACCCGTAGAACGAGAAGATGCACTCATCTGGTATGGAATTTCT
>JBILRD010000048.1:0-9548 GCA_044372845.1 Saprospira sp.
AATAGATCGGCAATGATGGTAATAACTCCTTCAGAGAATACCGTATTGATGGTTTCAATGTCATTGATCGTTCTGGTTGTTGAAGTTCCAATTGGAGTTTTGTCAAAATAAGATAATCTTAAACTATTAATATGATTAAAAACTCTGATTCTTAAATCTTTTATAATGGATTGGCCTAAAAAACCTGTACTGTATGTAAAAAGATAAGATAAAATTCCCTCCAGAAAAAGAATAGAAATCAAAACAATAATCATGAATTCCAATCCGCTCATGTCTGGGCGCAAAATATTATTATCCACTGTAATTTGTACCAGGTAGGGTCTTAGAACAGATAGTGGAGCCAGGGTTACTGATAAAATGGCTGCGAATATAAGTATTGAAAGATATGGCTTTGTAAGGCTAAAGATTCTGCCCAGTATAATTCGATCTTTGATATTGACAACAGTTTCTTTTTTCTTACTCATTTTTGAAATTTCGATAATAAAAGACTTAATACATGTGAGTTTAAACTCTAAATTTCATGTAACGCAAAATTACACAAATTGATTGAAAGCAACGTAAGAAATCTAACTATAAGAAAAACTAAAATGAATGAAAATGCCAAAGAAATTATTTGTATTGACTTTCATAGTTTATTGAAATAATGACTTATATTGATCATTATTTGCTTTTTATCATGAAAATCATTAAGGTTCTTATGATGCAACCAAAAACTAATTTCTGAAATCCTACATGAGTGCTTCTTTTGATATATTGTCAAAATTGCCTTTCCCGGGCCTTAGGTCTTATGACCCCCAGGAGTCAGAAATATATTTTGGTAGAGAAAAACAACTGGATGAGTTACTAAGAAAACTCAGGACTAACAAATTTTTAGCAGTTGTTGGCAATCCGGGTTCCGGTAAATCTTCTCTCTTGAAAGCAGCCTTATATCCCAAGTTAAAACAAGGTTTTGCTGGTCAGGCAGGTCAACATTGGCGCATAGCAGTTTGTAAACCTACTTCAAATTCAATTGGAAATTTAGCAGCTCAGTTGGCCCAAAGAAATGTTTTGCACGCGGATGAAAAAATGGATCCCAATTACCCCTCCATCATTGAAACAATGCTCAGAAGAGGTGGATTGGGTATAGTAGAGTCCTATCGAAATTCAGATGTACCCAAAGAGAATTTACTGATAATTGTAGATCAATTTGATGATATTTTTAGATTCAGCAAGAAAAATTCAAAAAATCAAGAAGATGCTTTAGCCTTTGTTAATTTGTTGCTGAATGCCAGTAAGCAAAAAGATGTTCCAATCTATGTAATCTTGTCCATGAGGTCAGGTTATATTGGTAATTGCACTGACTTTAGGGGTCTACCGGAAGCCATCAGCGAAGGTCAGTTTTTGATTCCCAAGATGAAGGCAGAAGACTTCAAAAAAGTCATCATTTCACCAATAAAATCAGTTGGTGCAAACATAGATGCTGATCTTGTGAACTTGATTGTTTCGGACATGGGAGAAGATTTTGATGAACTACCTGTACTCCAACATCTGATGATGAGAATCTGGGATTGTTGGGTAGAAGATTGTGATCCATCTCTTCCAATAGGGATTCAACATTATGAAAAAGTTGGAGGAATAAAAAAAGCTCTTTCCCTTCACGCTGAGGAAGCCTATCGTGTAATTACTCCCGATAAGAAATTTATTTGTGAGAGGATGTTTAGAGCGCTCTCTGAAAAAGGTAGCGATGGAATAGCTATCAGAAGACATGCTAGGGTCAAGGAAATTATGCAAATTTCTAATGCTTCTCTAGCTAATGTCATTCCTGTGATTACCACTTTCAGTAGAAGTACCAGACTTTTTATAAATGCTCCGGAGGCTATTGATATTGATGAAGAAACTAATATTTTTATCACAGATGAAAGTCTTATTTCAAAATGGGATAGACTTAAAAATTGGTCAGATGAGGAGCATGAAGCATCTGAACTTTATCATAGACTATCTGAAGATGCTGCGCTTTATATCAATTCAAAAGGAGGACTTTGGGCAGATCCCGAACTGACTCTTGGCTTAAAATGGTATGATCCTCAAAAACATGATCCTCAAAATCCAGACAGACTCGCTCCAAACAAGGAATGGTCTCAAAGGTATAATAATACATATGAGGAATCCATCGATTTTTTATTGAAAAGCGAGTCTGCGAATAGTAAAAAGGAATTTGCCGAAAAAGAGGATGCAGATCGTAAAAAGAAAACCAGAGCCCTAATCATGTACCTCAGTTTGGGCTTTGGAGTAATTTGTTTGATTCTTCTTTTACTGGCAGGAATTGCCTTAGAAAGTGCCAGAAGGAGTGCTGTGATGGCTGGAAGAAAAGAGAAGGAAGCAAGACTGGCAGCATATCAGGCTGAGTTGGCCAAACAAGATGCGGCTGGTAAAGAATTTCTGGCCCAAACCAGTGCTAAAAGAGCCGAACAGGAAAGATTGTTGGCCGAGTCCGCAACTCGAAAAGCTATAGAATCTTCTGAAATTGCTCAACAGAAATCTTTAGACGCTCGAAGATCAGAAGCTAAAGCTATGATTGCATTCGATTCCGCTCAGTCAGCTATGGCAAAGGCAGAAAGAGAAAGGCTTAAAGCACTGGAAAAAGAAAAATTTGCCAGAGAGCAAAAGGAAATTGCAGATAATGAAAGATTAAAAGCCATCAAAACAAAAGGTCTGTCTTTGGCTCAATCTGTCGCCGTAAAATCCTGGAAAATTGAAGATCCGGACGTTCAGGCCCTCTTGGCTCAGGAGGCTTTTGGAATCAATAAAGCCAGTGAAGGAAAAAATAATGATGCTTATATTTATGAGGCACTTTACAAAGCTTTTGATAAACTACAAAATGTAAAAGATAACCCTGACTTTAACACCTTGAGCATTCCTCCAAAAGGGTTAGACCACCTTGGTGCCATTCGTTCAATCGTTGTTAGTTTCAAAGAGGACGAAAAAGATAAAAAAATATACACAACAGGATCAGACGGTTGGCTGCTCAAATGGAATTTAACCAACTTTAAAAACAAAGAAGACAGAAGTTCCAATGGCAGACCCGAAGAACTGGCTAAAAATAGAAATGACAGGGTATATCGTTCGATGGATATGAGCCAAAATGGTAAATATTTAGTAAGAGGCGGTGACGAAGAATTTATCGAATTGTTTGATGTATCGAAAAAGGAAAGAATTCTGACGATTGATGCCCACAGAGGAAGAAGAGTCTGGGCACTTGAGTTCTTTCCAGATGGTAATGCCATTGTCTCTGCCGGAGATGACGGTACTATAAAATATTCAAATCTGAAAGGTCAGGTAACACCAATAGTCGAGGGACTAACCAATCGAATTACCTCAATATCATTATCAGGTGATGGGCAACACCTTGCAGGGGCAGGGAATACCACCTCCGTTTCTATTTGGAATGTAAAATCCGGTCAAGAGGAATTTAAATTGGACAATCCTTACAACAAACAAAATGCAACAGCTGTTGCCGTTAGTCCCGCAGGAAGATATGTAGCAGTCGGCTATCAAGATGGGGCTATGATGATATGGGATATGAATGAATTTGTAAAAAAAGGAAATGATTACCGACCAGATAGATTTTTAAATCATAGTGCCAAAATCAATGATCTGGTTTTTAGTGCTGATGGAAGCTCACTTCTGGTGGGTTCTCTAGATAAAAAAGCTACACTATGGCAGGTTTGGGATAAAAAATATGAAGATTTAAACAACGAGAAAGAATTTCCTTTTAAAGATCCCAAATACCAACCAATAAGATTGGAAGATCATGAAGATTGGGTATTGTCGGTTGCTTTTAGCCATGATGGTACCAAAGCTTTAACCGGTTGTGCTGATGGAAAAGTAAAAATTTACGAGGTTGATATGATGCGCTATTCTGAACAAATTTGCGAAATGGTTAAAAAGAATCTAAGCAATAAGGATTGGAAAAAATATATAGGCACAGACTATAACGGTAAAGATCCAAGAGATCCAAAAAATTTATACATTATCACTGCTAATGGTGAAAGGACTCCTATTTCGACATGCGGTTCCGATTATCTACAGGATTCAGATATTAAATAATTTATATTGACAATGCTCTATAGAATTTTATTACTCATTTTAGTCTTTCCTTCCATCAGTTTTTCACAAAATCTTGATCCTACAATTTGTAATGATAGATTGGAAGAGGCTAAAAGAAGTTATGATGCAGGTCAATTGGAAGAGGTAAAAGATAAAATTGAAGATTGCCTCGAGAATAAACCCAGATTGTTTTCCAGAGAAAAAATGATCGAAGGGTATAAGTTGTTAACCGAAAGTTATTTATTTAGGAATGAAGTGGACAATTCTACCAGATCTTTTGAGTCCATGCTTAGATTTGACCCATTATTTGAAGCAGATTCAACCGATCCTAATAATTCCTTTGATTTAATTTACTTATCTAAAACTTATCAAAAGAATCCAATTGTTTCTATTTACGCCAATTTCGGAACTAACTATTCAGCACTTGAAATTCTACAAAATTATACCGCTGATAACAATTTAAGATCTGCTCAAAACTATAAACAATTTACGCTGGGTTATAATGCTGCCCTGGGTATTGAAATTCCAATCTGGAGAAATTTTACTTTAGCAATGGAAGCCAATTTTGCCATGAGGTCCTATCTCTTTGCCGACACGATGTACCTTAGCTCAAACCTTAGCAATCCAAGGCAGGCAGATTATATCTATTCCATTCTGAAGTTCAACGAGCAACAGATGTATATTGATGTACCGTTGATGCTCAGATACGAGTATTACCTCAAGAAAAATAAAAAAATAATACCCTATGCCTTCCTGGGATTTACACCAAACTTCCTTTTGAAAGCAGATTTGGTCAATATTGAACGCAATACAAATCGAGAAACTTTGGGAGGTGGAGCAATCGTTGGCGGTGAAGTTAGTCTGCCAATTGCCGGCCCCGCTATAGCCAATTATAATACAGATCTGCCAGATCCCAAGCTTTCCCTTAGAAATAATTTTAATGTTTCAGTGATGGCTGGAATTGGATCAAAATTTAGAATTGGCAGTGATTTTTTAATTGTTGAAGCAAGATATAATAGATTTATTTTGAATTCCGTAAATATTGAAAACAGATATTCCAATAGAGAATTATTATATAAATATGGTTATGTAGATAATGATTTTCGGATGGATAATTTTTCTTTGACAATTGGTTTTGAAAAGTCTTTTTACAAGCCAAGGAAAAAGAAAAAATATGATCCAATTTTTATAGATAAAAGATTAAACCAACTCATCAACAAAGAGAAAAAAGAAATTAAGAGAACAACAGATTCTGAGTTGAAAAGAGAATTGAATAGCTTCATCCGAGATTTAGAAAGGGATAAACCCGGAATCTTGGAGGATGTAAAACGAGGTAGAGCCGGCTCTGAAGTGATCAAAGATGCCTTTGACGAAGCTGATAAAATAAAAGACAAAAAATAACAAAGTGTATAATTTTATGAAAGTGAAACATTGTTTTGTTATCATCCTATTTTCATTGCTCCTTGTTTATGCATGTAAAAAAGAGCAAATTGCTCCATCGAATCAAAGAGATGCTTTTGTAAAATATTTTGGTCATATCCGTGATCAAAAAGCCAGTGATATAAAAAGAACAAGCGATGGGGGCTATCTGCTTTTAGGTTCATCCAATTCGTTTTCAGTGAGTAACGAAGATGATTTTTATTTGATTAAAACGGACTCTCTTGGTAATGAACAATGGTCCAAAACTTTTGGCGATGGTCAGGGTGGTTTTGATGAAGAAGGAGTCGCTATTCTTGTTTTGCCAAATGAAGAAGGTTACATTATTGCAGGAAATAGAACAAAAATGATTGTTGTGGCTGGCCAAAGCCGCTCTGATGGAACAAATATAGTTTTGTATAAATTAGATTTGGACGGCAATACCATTTGGGAAAAAATACTAAGACCTAATACAGCATCCTCTGTAAAATCTGATTTTGTTAAAGATATCAAACCTACTCGAGAGGGTGGATTTGTACTTATTGGTCAGACAAGCAAAGTAAATATTGGCAAAAATGAATACACCTTATATGCTGCATACGATAAACAAGATATTTTGATACTCAAATTGGATGCACTGGGTAATACAATTTGGGAATCAACCCGCGGTTTTGTTGGACTAGATTATGGTTCCTCCGTTGAGTTGGTAGATAATGATTTTGTTATTACAGGCAGTTCAGAGATCAGGGTAGGTGGCTCCCCCTCTACTCCAATTTTTCTTAAGCAGATATTGGTAGCAAAATTGAGAGGCACAACAGGTAATGAAATCTTTTACGAAAATTTTGGAGATGCAAACATGTATGTTGAAGCTGCATATTCATGCTATGACAGTATCAATGGAGTTATTTCGATTATTGCCCATGTCGAAGATTTGCCTAATATCATTGATCCTCGTGAAGGGGATTTAATGATACTAAAGATTAACGAAAACATTTCTGAAATAAATCGAAAATTTTATGGTAAAACCAGTGGTGGGATAGTCGGAATTAGTCAAAATTTAAAAGCAGCTTCTGTACTATTAGCCCCTGTCGAACTACAAGGTTCTGAACCACCTCTAATCATTACTGCGACTCATAATGTAGGAAATGGAGGTTCAGAATGCGTGATGTTAAAACTTAACTCAGATTTAAGTCTCTCATGGGATGCTAAAGCAAGGCTGTTTGGATTGCCTGGCCAAGCAGGAAATTGGTTGCCAGGAAATGAAGCCCATCGCCTTATTGCAGTGGAAGAACTTGTTCCAGGTACTACCAGAAAAGAACTAAATGGTTTTGCCTTTACTGCAACACTTAATCTTGGAACCAATAATATGATTGCCCTGATAAAGACGAATATCCTAGGTACTTTAACACCGCAATAATTATTTAAATCTTATAAATTGTTCTAAATGTCAAGTTGATTCTCACATCAATCTCTTTTTTTGTCTTTGGTATGGCGTGTTGCCAGTTTTGCTGTGTTGCTCCTGACATTATAAGTAAACTTCCTGATCTAAGTTTTAAGTCTAATTTTTCTTTGCTAATTTTAGATTTGAAACTAATTTTTCTTTCCTCACCAAAACTTAGTGACGCGATTATTGGATTTGCTCCAAGTTCTTTTTCGTTATCACTATGCCAGCCCATGCTATCCTGACCATTTCTGTATTGATTGGCAAGTACACTATTGAAGGAAAATCCTGTTAATTTTTCAATTTTTTCCTTTAGTTCAATCAATTCATTAGTCCAAGGAATAGCCTGATGTTCAATGCCAGAGTATTTGTAGGAAACACCATTGTCTCCATACCAGGCTAGTAATCTGGGTTGCCAAAACGTGTTTCCATATATTTTTATCTGCTCTGAATGCCAGTTTAGATTATCTAATAGCTTTTCGTAGTAATATTTCGTTTGTTCATTAGATAGAAAATTAGGAATATAATCCAATTTACTATTTTCATCCAACCAAATAGTTTCTATATCCATTATTACAATTAGGTATTTTATTTGTAGTATTTTTAAATCAAATTCACAGTTTCTCAATTAACTTTTATAACATATGGCTTCCAATCTAAAATCAAAGTGGTTCAAAGGACTAATTATTGGATTTTCAATTTTTATTTTCCTTTTTTTGGCTTCAGCAATCATACTTCCGATTGTATTTAAAAAGCAAATATTGGAAGCTGTAAAAACTGAAGCTAATAAGCAACTTAAAGCAAAACTCGATTTTAAAGATGTAGCGCTTTCTCTAATATGGACTTTCCCAAATTTTAGCTTTGATTTAAAAGAGTTAACCTTAACGGGTAAAAATGAATTTGATGGTCTTAAGCTTGCAGAAATTAATAATCTTAGCCTTAGATTAAATCTATTTAAAGTTATTGCCGGAGACTATGTCATCAACTCAGTTGTTATATCTAAACCAAAATTTTATATCAAAGTTTTAAAAAATGGAATGGCAAATTATGATATTGTTATTTCAGATACCACTGCAAAAAAAGAAGAAAAAGCAACAGAGTTCAAATTGAAGTTGAATTACTACGCGATAAACAATGCTGATATAATTTATGACGACGCTCCAAATCTAACTAAAATTGAAATTAAAAATCTGACTCATAGTGGTAATGGAGATTTATCCTCTACAAGTTTTGATTTTTTTACTCAGACGAATATTGATGAACTAAGTTTGATTTATGACAGGATTTCCTATCTGACTAAAACGAAGGTGGATGCTAGTATAAATTTGAATGTTGACATGAATAAAATGGCATTCAAACTTTTAAAAAATTCAATTAAATTAAATGCACTGGAGTTGAATGCTGATGGATTGCTAGTTATGGGAGAAAATGATATTAAGTTTGATCAGCTAAAGATAAATTCCCCATCAACAAGTTTTGCGTCGGTTTTGTCAATGATTCCAGCTGCCTATACCAAGGACTTTTCCAAAGTTAAAACTAAAGGTGTTTTTAGTTTCAATGCTTTGGTTAATGGAATTTATAATGATAAATCATACCCGGCTTTTGATTTAAATCTAAAAGTAAACAATGCTGAGTTTCAGTATCCAGAGCTACCAATGGCAGTAACGAATATTAACACAGATATTTCAGTCAAAAGCAATTCCTCTGATCTTGATAAAATGGCTGTAAATGTCTCGAAGTTTAATCTCAAGATAGGAAACAATCCATTTGAAGCTGTTTTGAAAATATTAACGCCTATTTCAGACCCCAATATTGACACCAAAGTTAAAGGAAGGATAGATTTGTCAGAACTTTCCAAGGCTTTTCCAATGGAATCAGTTTCAAAGCTAACAGGTATCCTGGATATGGATATAGAGGCAAAAACAAAAATGTCTTATGTTGAAAAAGAAGAATATGATAAGGTTGATATGAAGGGCAAATTGGCATTAACTGATTTTATCTATAATTCTAAAGGGATGCCTGATGTTTTTGTAAAAACCTTGAAAATGGAATTTACTCCTAATAATGTTCTGCTGGATGAATCAATACTAAAAATTGGCAAAAGTGATATTACAGCTTCTGGTAAATTAGATAATATCCTTAGTTACTTCTCAGGAACTAAAATCATGAAAGGCAATTTAATTATTAGATCAAATTTATTGGATCTGAATGATATGACCAAGTCTTTCATCGCCACTTCAAACAATGCTGATCCAAAAGCTGCCACAAATATGATCGATACGAGCAGTTCAAAAATAGGAGAGGAAACGGTTTTTGACAGATGGGATTTTAGCACTGATTTTCAATGCTCCAAATTGTTATATGATGTTTATGATATTCAAAATTTTAATCTCAAAGGAGAAGTTTCACCTAGTCGAGCCGATATTCAAAAAATGGAATTACTGATAGGTAAGGTGGATATTGCGGCAAGTGGAGAACTGGAAAATATTTTTGGATATTTGTATGATAATCAAGAATTGAAAGGGGAGTTAAATCTTAATTCCAAATACATGAATTTAAATCAGTTTATGTCAGCCACAGGTCAGGCTACTGAACCAGTCCCTCA
>JBILRD010000051.1:0-9420 GCA_044372845.1 Saprospira sp.
AAAGCCATCATTAATATATACCCCAAAAAAGAAAAAATAAAAAATAGTGAAGCAATATTCAATATTTTTAATTCTTTTTTTCTGCGGGGTATTTTAAGTGCAATAGTTATTAAAGTTCCAAAAATTATAGCCCCAAAAATGCCGGCGAAGAAAAAAGCTAAGATGATTGCGTTGAAAATCAAGAAAATTGAAAAGATTAGTTTTAACGCTTTCATGGTATTTGTTTATTGTTTTACTATTTCCAAATAATCACTTTCAAAAATTGCTGAGGGAGAAATAACAGTTTCTTCATATGGAATATTTCCTTTATATCGTTCCTCCAGTTTTTTTCTGACAATAGCATTGTTAAGATTAAATTCTTTAAGTTTCTGTGTTTTACCAAGTTCAATTCCAAGGGCTCTCTTGTAAATTTTCCAGACAAGCTCGGAGCAGTAAATTTTGTCATCGCTCCAACCAAAGGCGAGATCGTAATTTTTACCTGCATGTTTAGCGCCTTCATCTTTCATTTTATACAAAACTTCATTAGTCAACAGTTTATCTGCGTTTTTAAGCCTCTTAACGACATAATGAGAATGTTCACCTCTGGCAATCCATTCCTCCAGTCTGGTTTTTTTGACAGGTTGAACCGCCTCAAATACATAAGTTTGATTGTTTTCGATGAATATAATTCCGCAATGCGAATATTTGGAATTCGAAGCCAACTGTATGGCCTTACTTTGTGACGATTGAGAGGTTTGAAAAATGATATCTCCGTTCTGAATATTTGACTTATTATTTGTCTCTTGCTTATTCTGCCAATTACAAGCTGATAAAGCGAATGCAAAAATAAATAACAAAGAAATTAGATAACATTTTTTCATAGTTTCTTAGTCCATGTTTTATGAGTATATTATAAATACAATACAAGTTTATATATTTATTTTTATATTGAAGTAGTTATCTAAAAAATTAAATTAAGAAATATGAGATTTAATCACAGTGAGCATTTGCCAGAGCGTCTACGTAAATATATCAATTGTGTTTTATGCGAAGATGAAGCAAATGTAGCCGACGAATTGTGCTTCAAGAATTTTAAAACTTGCTCCGATTTGATCTAACAAATATCCTGCATATAGTCCTGATGCACCCGCTCCGATAATAATTGTTGTTCCCTTAAGTTTCATCTTTTTATTTGCAAAAATACGATTGTTGCATTGTGACAACGGTAGAGCAGAAATTCCGATTCCGTAAAAAAACAATTTCTGGATAAATATTTTTCTATTCATTTGAATGCCAAATAATTATACTCATTAGCAATTTCATTCACAACTTTTTTCAAAATCTTCCCAGGATTTGCTTTTATAAATGTCGCTCCCAATGAATTTAGTAATGCAAAATAAGTTATCATGCGGTATGTATCCCGGAAGTTTTTTCAACATTTCAAATTTATCATCCAAGATAATATTTGTCGGAAAACCTAACCGATTACCCATTAAAGCTACAACGAGCTGATGATAATTTCCACCATTTTGTCTGATATATTTATAGGTTTCTCCGTTGAAAACAATATCATTTGGATTGTCTGCATTCAATCTTATTGGATAATAGTTTTCGTTAATGTATTTGGCAATATCCGAACGTCCGTAAAATTCTTTTTCCATTTTTTTGCACCAGCCACACCAATCGGTATATACAAATATTAAAATTTTCTTTGGCTTATTACCGGAATTCCTGTCGGACGAAACAAGTTCTGATGCTATCTGTGGATCATACCAGATTACATCAACTTTTTCAACGTCAATATATGTCCTATAGATATAAGCACCAGCAATCATAGCCAAAATAAAAATAATGATGTTTCTAAACATATAATTTTAAGTATTTATAAGTGTAATATTTTAATAAAGATCTGAAATACAGTTTATAAAATAAATATTATTAATTGTTTAAATGAAAATGATTTAAAATTTTATCTACTTTCAATTTAGTATAATATATTCAACCTGAGCTGAATAAGAGCGATTGACAAAGAAAGAAAGCTTTGAAAGTGCCATAGATATTATTTTCTTCCATACCTCCTCCAAAACCATCTCAATTGTGAGGGGAAGAGAAACCAGAGTAAAAAATATCCAAATAATATCAAGATAAGACCAATTGCTGTATAAAAGAAAAAAAGACCTGAATGAAGGCTGTTTCTTGTATCTTCAAGAAAATTCAGAACCGGACCAAAACTGCTGACCGAAGTTAAAATACCCAATATTCCAAGTAATACATTGGTTCTTTTTTGCTGTTCCTCCTTTATGGATTCATTCAGACCCACTATTCGATCCTTGAATTTTTCAAGTTCTTCGTCTAATTCTAGAGCGACTTTTGTATTTTTATAAATCAGATTGGGCAAAAAATTATAAGATATATGGCTCAAATGATAGCTGTTTAGGAATTTTTCAAAGGTGTCCCGTAGATTTAGGTTATCCATGTGAAATTCCGACTGATACCTGAACAGATTATATTTTAAGAGCAATGCATGAAGATAAATTCTGAAATAAGTTTCATTGTAATTTTTCAGTGTATTTGAGTCATTATCGTTGAGTACCTTTATACCCAATACAGTAAAACTATCCAATAAGGGCAGCATATCATAATTATTAAATACTGTGATTCTGTTCAAAAGGAGTTTGCCGATATATCTTTTGGAATTCCCAAGTGGATCATATACTTCTGTGTTGCTGATTTTAGAGACAGATCCCAATTCATACAAAAGTTGAAATCTATCAGATTCCTCCAATTGTTTTTCCATTTCAAAAACAGAATAGAGTTTAAACTTGGAGCCTGAATAATCATCGGTTTTTACATTAGGGTGTTTTTCATCAATGCTAATTTTAATACCACAAAGGCAGTTTTCTTCAATCCAGTTAACCCAATTGTAATTTTCTTTCCCAAAAATTTGACTATAAAAATTCCGGATTAAAAACATAAGATTTGAATATCCTGTAGCCGTTTTATCATCACAGTCTGCTGTAAAACTGAAAAAATGAAGACCATTTGGCATAAGGTAAACTTCAAAGGATTTCAATAAAACCTCAGCAGGTTTGTCTCTAAGCTTGAAGCTGATTTTTTGGTTGTATTCTTTTGTAAGAAATCTTAAGCCTTCATCGGAATTTGAGAACCAGATATTTCTGAATTCCGGATACCAGTAATTCCTGTGAAATTCAATATCAGGATTATCTAGTGTAACCTTTGAATACCCCGATGCTGAAAATCTTTTTTCCAGTTTTTTGATTGAGTCCTTGGCTTCAAAAATTCCGATGATTTTTACCAATGCACTTTGTATCTTAATTTGACTTAGATCTTTCATATACTCAAATATTACTAGTAAGGAAATAAAAATACAAAAAAATGATATATTGTATTTTATAAATTGGAATCATTTGTTCAACTTTATTTGTAGCAAACTAACAATAAACTAGATGAGCAATTATATCTGTATCAATTCAAACTGTATCATATCTCAAACCAAAGCCAGTTTTCCGATGGAGGGAAACTGTCCTCTTTGTCAGCAGAATTTAAAAGGGCTATCAATTGCGCCTGTTCTCAATCATCAAGATGAACAGCTTATAGATAGCTTACCCTATGTCATTGCCTATCCATTGAAACGAACCTTGCTCGAAAAAAATGCATGGACAAAGATAAACCTGCTCAAGGATAGTTTTCTCAACTACCTGAAATATCTGGGACTTATCACTGCATCCGAGTTTTTTAACAGCGGACTCAGGGACAGAAAAATGGTGGCACTCTTTCAAAAAACCTTGACGGAGACATCATTTGGCAATTGGAATGAATATATTCGGGAAACTTTGAAATACCTTAAAGAAAATGAACATCCATTTTTTTATGCTGAATTACAGGCTCATTACGAGAAAGTCGAAACCGGGAAAAATAGAAAATTATACAAGGGGGAAATTGAGTACATTGATGCAAATGGCGATTTATACTATATAAAACAAGAGGCGACAGCCATCGGAATGCTCATCAATTTCCGTAATCGCTATCTCGGACATGGTTTGACCTGGGATGAAGGCAAATCTCAGGAATTATGGGAGGAATATTATCCGATTTTCAGGGTTTTGCTCGATCAGTTGACATTTAGTAGGGATTATTCCATGTTGAAAAAGGAACATGGAGAAATCTACAGCCTTCATTCTTCAGAAATCAAGCCTTTTGAAAGTGCATATTCTTTTAACGGGGTATGGATTCAGGATAAAAATGGAGCAGTAATGCCGATTTTGCCTTTTTATATTGTACCGGCCGAGATTTCCATAGAAAAAGACAGTAAGGAAAAAATACTAGTTTACGAATCCTATACCGGCAAAACTATCAAATTTTTTAGTCCGGAGGGAACAGAGAAACACACATCGGGAAAGATTCTGGATAAATTGAATTTGATTTTAAGAGAAAAAGAACGCGAAAATCCATATAGCCCAGATGAATTTACAGTAGAGAAATTTAAACAAAGGCTGCTCGAGGAAAACAAGCTGATGCTCGATACTCTGATTGCTGAAAAGAAGATTTTTCCGGGCGTTTATATTCATCGGAATGATATCGAAATTAAACTGCGGGAATGGACAGGAGCGCGTTCCTCTGTTTTCTTTATTGCTGCAGAGGCCGGTAGTGGCAAAACCAATCTTTTGATAGAAATTCAGAAACAGTATCTAGAATTTGGTTTCGATTCTTTGTATGTCAGAGCCGCCAGGATGGAGAAAAAAGCGCTGAAAGCAGAACTTTCCTATCTTTTGAATATTGAAACAGATAAAGGTCTCGAGGATTATCCTGCCTTGCAATTCACACAATCGAAACCTTTTATCATTCTGCTCGACGGACTGAACGAGGCGCTGAATGCTGAAGAAATCTGGAAAGAAATTCCGGAAATATGTAATAAATTATCTCCCGGCAGTATAAAATTTGTCATAACGAGTCGGGCAGGAACAAAGGCCGACCTCGAGCGATTTGAATTGAATTCCAAAGACGAATCCCTCATCTATGGTGAGAAAAAGGAAAATGAAGAAGGATTACAGGCTTATGTCTTTTGGTTGCGAGCCATGGATATGGAGGAGACAAAAAAGGCATGGCAGGCTTATGCTGCTATGGACAAAAGTCATTACAAGCCGCTGTTTTCTTTTGATGATATTGCAACTTTAGATCGTGCTGTTTACAATCAGATAAGCAACCCTTTGGTTTTGAGAATATTTTTGGAAGTTTACAATGGTAAAAATCTGAAGAAAAAAAAGGAAAAACGTGTCAATATCTGGTATAATTGGCTAAAGTCAATGACAGATGGCGAACAAGAGCTTTTGGAGCTGCTTGCCCAGGAAATCTGGGAGACAGGTGTGAATGAATTACTACTCGATGATTTGCTAAAAAAGGAGCATATTAAAAACTTCCTTGAATCTGATCTCGTGAATTCGCCCTATCAGCGTTTGAAAAACATGGGGTGGATTGGTAGATACACAAAGGATTTAAATGCTTGTATTTCATTTACAGTTGAGGGGGCACTGTTTTACTTTATCGGAAAAATGCTACAGCAAAAAGTTGAAAATATTGACACTGTATATGTTAAAAAACTAATTAAAGAGGGTAGCAGATTGCAAAGGTCGGGATTGGAAGAATTCCTTTGCGAGGAGGCCCTTAGTGGTGACCTTTCACTTATATGCGCGCTGATAGACGAAGGAGCTGAGTGCATAGACATTTGCATCCGCCCCCTGCTTTATTCCCTAAAAACGCTGGGCATAGATGAAACCCTGAAAAAAATCCTGGAAAACAAAACAGAAAATGACTGGAAGGCATTGTTGAAGTTGAAGGAGCTGTTAGGTAAGCTGCAGTTACAAATTTTGAGGAAGGAATTTTTTATGAAACTTGTAGAATATTTAGATTATGAAAATTTAGATGAAATTAAACTTGGCCTTAAAGCTATAGCCATATTGGATGATGAAGTTGCTAAATTACAATTCCAACGAATTGACGTATCTTTAGTTCTAAAAAGCGAAAGAGCTGATTTGCTATCTGCACTTGCAGACTGTGAACATAGATTTTCGAATTACGATAAGGCATTGGAATATTATTTGAAATGTCTTGATATTCGTTTAAAAACATTAGGAGCAGAACATCCTTCTGTGGCTATATCATATGGAGATATTGGTAGAATCTGGGATAGTAAAGGAGAATACGATAAGGCATTGGAATATTATGAGAAATCATTGGATTTTAAATTAAAAACAATCGGAGAAAATCATCCAAATGTGTTAAATTCATATAATTATGTAGGAATAATATGGAAATCCAAAGGGAATTATGATAAGGCATTAGAATATTTTAAAAAATCATTGGAGATTAGCTTAAAAACAATCGGGGAAAATCATTATAAAGTATCATTATCCTATAATAATATAGGAGTAATATGGAAATCCAAAGGGAATTATGATAAGGCATTAGAATATTTTAAAAAATCATTGGAGATTAGCTTAAAAACAATCGGGGAAATTCATTCTGATGTAGCAGGATCATATAATAATATAGGAATAATATGGAAGTCCAAAGGAAATTATGATAAGGCATTAGAATATTATGAAAAATCATTGGAAATTAGATTAAAAACAATTGGAGATAAACATCCTGATGTAGCAACAAATTATAATAACATAGGAATAATATGGAAATCCAAAGGGAATTATGACAAGGCACTAAAATATTATGAAAAATCATTGGAGATTATGATAGAAACATTAGGAAATAACCATCCTAAGGTTGGAATTTCTTACCATAACATAGGTAGTGTTTGGCAATCCAAAGGAGAATACGATAAAGCCTTAGAGTATTATGAAAAATCATTGGAGATTATGATAGAAACATTAGGAAATAACCATCCTAAGGTTGGAATTTCTTACCATAACATAGGCAGTGTTTGGAAATCCAAAGGAGATTATGAAAATGCATTAGAATATTATGAAAAATCACTGGAGATTGATTTAAAAACAATTGGAAAAAATCATCCTGATGTAGCAAAATCTTACTATAATATTGGTGTTGTCTGTAGATCTAAAGGAAATTATGACAATGCAATAGAATTTTTCAAAAAGGGCTACCAATTAGATACAACAGCTGGGGGATTTCCTTTTAATATCGCTATTTGTTTAGAATCACTAGGGAGAAAAGATGAATCTATGAACTATTTTATCGAATCCGCTGAAATAAGAAAACAATGGATAGGTCTTGAAAATGAGGCAACAATTGACGCCATCCAAAATGCCAAGCGCCTCGCAATAGAACTCGGTAAAGAAAATGAACTACCTGATTGGATGCGAGAATTGAAATAATTTATTTTTGAAATAATATAACTATAAATCAAATCAAATTATTTTAATCATATGGGATACAGTTGCTCAGCCGCAGTGAATCTGACAATAAATGATGTAGATTCTCAGGATTTGGATTGGAAAAAATCAAAAATTATTAGCGAAACGTTGGAATACCTAAGGAATAATATAACGAACTTGAAAAAAGAGTACAACGATTGCTGTTTTTTTGTGGATATGGAAGTTTATTCCTCCATGTGTAATGACAATAAAAAAGTATTATTAGATCATCCCCTTTTAGGAAAAATTGTCCCTTACAAAGGTGAATATAAGCTTGAAGATTATTTATTTGAATCCGATAATTATATCTACGATCCAGAGGAAGTTCTACAGCTATTGGTATTATGTTTTTATCTCTCCAAAAAAATGCCTTCAGATAAGATTTTTCTTGGGTTGGGCGATGTGGGGCTTTTTTGGTTAAATCTGGAATTGAAGGATGGAGAAATTAAAGATATTAATTTCGAAAGTGATGACGACAGGGATGAGGAAAGTTGGGGTTTTAGATGTGGAGAGCTGGAAATGAGACAGTTTTTCTTAAGCCAAAACAGTCTTTGGATGGAAGCGAATAAGGTAGATTCGAACTTGATTGCAGAATATTACCATAAAAACTGTGCTGAGCTATTTTACAGTGCCATTGAAGATGATCCGGAACTAATCGAATACGCAGATGATTCCATAAAAAAAGATAGAGATTTTGTCATGAAACTATTAAAGGAAGATGGTTATATTTTTGAGTTTGTAGATGAATCATTTAGATCGGATAGAGAGGTTGCTTTGATTGCATTGAAATCAAGTCCTTATGAGTATACGTATCTTTCAGAAGATCTTAAAAATGATAAAGAACTAGTGATGCTGGCTATAAAATTTGATGATTATGCAGAGTTTTTTATTGACATCGTTAAAAAATTTCCTTGTGATAAAACAATTGTTAAGAAAGCATTAGAAATGGATGCCTATGCTTACGAATTTGTTTGCCCGGAACTTAAAAAAGATAAAGAAATAATGGATATTGTAGCGAGTCAGGATTCTGATTTGTTGGAGGATTATGAAGGTTTTGAATAAATATTCTGGGATTGTTTTACATTAACGACTTACTTAAAAAGGAACAAAATCATCAGGTATTTCCCTGAACATTTCATGATTCTGTATTTCAGGACCATAGTTTTTTAGAATTTCTTTGCCAATACTGAGTGTTGTTGCATAGATGATATTCAGATCATTCTTGAGCAATTCAGAAGCATGTTTAATAGCATATCCATTATTTGTAACGGCAGCAAGGACAATGCTTTTGTCATTTTTTAATCTTTCGGAGGCATATTCTAGATTTCCTCCATATTTTTTAACTGCGGTATGTACAATCTCGTAATTATCCTGAAAATCTGCAGAAAGTCGCTTTAGATTATATGGTTCCTTCTGAACGGCCAGCAGGGCAATTTTGAAATTGTTTTTAATATTATCTACAGCAAATTCAAGTGCATCACCATTGTCTTCGATGGCCAGAACCATCAACTCCTCATCTGATTTAAAGTCCTGAGAAAAATACTGAACGACCAACCCATTCATTTTTACCAATTTTAGCAGAAAAATCCTGTTACTTTTTAAAGGTTCATCAATGATATTGAATACTTTAGGACAGTCTTTTACTGCAATGGCTATCATTTCCTTATCTTGTTTGAATTTGAAAGGCATTTCGGCCAGTAGCATTCCGTTTCTCATTAGCGTCGCAGTTACAATTTGAAGATCATTTTTTAGGCTTTCTGAACAAAACCTATAGAAATAAGTACTTAAATGTCTGATGAGATTTATAAAAAGTAATTTATCGTTTTCATAATAACCTTCTTTTTTGAAAAAATCTATGACAGCCTGCAATATATCCGGGTTCATTCTCAATCTATCAGAGGCAAAATGATAGGCAGTTCCATCTGTTTTTACAGCAGCCAGTACAATCTCAAAATCATCTTGTAAATCTTTTGAACAATATTTAAGTGCGGAATAGATACCTGTCAGGTTTTCAGAAAAAGCATAGCCTTCAAGT
>JBILRD010000053.1:0-9402 GCA_044372845.1 Saprospira sp.
TTACAGAAACACCATATCTGAATGTATCGTTTGCTACGGAACCAGTATTGCCACTAATTACATTTACAAAGATATAATCACCTACAGTTGGAGCTGTTGGAGTGAAAGCAGCAAGGTTGATAGGAGCTGAAGCACCTGCAGCAAGGTTAGTTGTAGAACCTGTCTGAGTATAAACCGGAGTTGTTGTATTAGGTAATTTGAAAACATTAGTTGTCAAAGTTACGTTTGCAGCAGCTCCTGAACCAGAATTATTAACCGTTGCACCAACAGCGAAAGAAGTAACCTGATTCTGAGGAATCAAAGTGTATTCACCCGGTCTAACAGATGTAATAGACACCTCAGGAGTCAATACAGTAAGTTGGGTAAGTTTAATATCATCAACACCTAAAGCAGCAGCCCAGTTACCAGAATCATTGTAACGGAAGGCAATAGTGATATTGTTTTGACCAGCATAAGCGGCCAAACTTACCGATACATCATTTTGCCAAGCAGCATTTGCCACCATGGTGTAAACAGTTGTCCAGGTAGTACCACCATTTGTACTTACCTCAACAGTTCCAATACCACCGTAAGCAGCATCAAAAAATTGGTCGAAAGTTAGCGTTACACCAGCATAAGTTGTAAAATTTTGAACTGGCAAAATTAAACGGTCAACTGATTTGTCACAGTTACAAGCATCATCATTTGTGAATGCGAAGTTTGTGCCTTGAATAGCAGGAGGTGCAGTTACATAAGGTGAACTTGCAGCTGCAGCATTTCCAACGGTATAAATACCGTCTGTAGAAAGACCAGTTTCTGTCCAACCAGCAGGAATACCATTTGCTCCCATGGTGCCTTCAAAAGTTTCCGAGAAGAAAACTTGAGCATTAGCCATAGAGACAAACATGATAACTGCGGTCAGTGTCGAAAGTAAAAAACGAACATTGATCATAGAAATAAAATGTTTAAATTAAAAAAATAGAAATGTGATTTAAAATGTGATTGTATACCAAACAGCGAATATACAAATAAATCAATTATTTGTGTAAAATATTTGAATCAAAAACCCAATCAAATATTAAGGAGTTAGAATTAGTATTTTTGAAAAATGAAAGAATCTTTAATTACTTTATCCGAGACCAAAATGATTGTATACAGACCAGCTGGTAAATCTGAAATATTAACCTCTTCAATTTGATTAGTTGCTAATTTTTCAATGCATAGTATTCCCTGAGTGTTATAAATTTTGATTAAATTATTTTCGCCTGAGGAGCTAATAAATATGAAATCATTGGCGGGATTAGGATAAATGTTTACGTGTGTATTACCATCATTTGTGTTTAAAGAATTAAAAATCTGACAATTGTTAAGATTAAAATTTAATTCTAGCGGATTACCAATATTGAGTGTTCTGCCATTGAAAGCGGCATAATCAGGGGCATATCTTTCAGCACTAAAAACAGCATTTACCCCATTATTGACCGTAGATCCCTGGCTAATTATTCCGGTACTTGTAATTGGGTTTCTGTAAGACCAAACTAAATTACCAATACTGTCAATTTCAGATAAATATCCTAAAAGACCACTACAAATCAGTGTATTGTTATTTGGAAGTCTTTTGGCGGAAGAAAGTCTGCCTGAATTGAATAATTGATTTGAGCTGTTGGAATAGAACCAGATCGGAGCAGTTGGACCAAATGCCAGAGGGCCTGGAAAACTGTAGTAACCTGCTGAATCCATTGGAGCTTGAATTTCTTCTACGGAAGAGATGCCCGTAAGGTCCCCATTATTGAACAATAACAGATTTCCCTCTCCAGGAAGGTTTTTTTCAATCCATTTTACATAATGTTGTCCAAATAGTTTTTGGTCAGACAAGGCTCCCCTGTTGTATGCAGCAGGATTTCCCCATCTGTACAAAATATCGCCTCCTTTATTGTATCTGCCACCGGAGCTGGAAGCAGATTCGCTAATACTGGTACTATGATCAATGATCCAGAACTCGCTAATATGTCTGAAACTAATCACTATTTGATCTAGTTCAGGGTTGTAATCAATAGAGTTGGAGTGTAGCCAATCTTGAGAGGTAGAAATTCCTAAATAATTGATATTCATTTTTTCGGGATGGTCAGCGATTACGCCATAGTAAGGTTTGGAACTATCTCTGTCCTGAATAAGATGATCCCAGGCATCCCATCTCCAAACGATTCTACCGCTATCAATTCCAATCGGTTCAATTTCAAGGACAGATTCAGAGAATAAAAAGTTGTCGTTAATAGAATTGCTATCTCGCCCAATGGCAATGGCTTCAGAAATAGGTTTTCTAAAGGCTACCAGTAAGAGTATATTTCCATTTGGTAATACTTCAAAATCATGGTGGGAGGTGGAATCTAATCCGGAACACCTGTATCTCCATTCCAAAAAACCATCCCAGGAAATTTTTTCTACTCTTCCTGCGAGCCCGCCCATATTCATATTGCTGTTTAATATACGCCCAGAACGCATTAAACTGCCATCTTCTAAAAGATAAGCAGATAGAGCTGGCATAAAGCTACTGTTCCAAGAATTGACTACACGACCACAATTGTCGATTAGATAGGATTGAAAACTGGTAACCGGTGTCAGTAAGGTATACCCGTTGTAGGACTGAGGAGTATTAACGAGTGTTCCTACGGTATTTTGAGAAAATAAATTGTAACAAAGAAAGCTTAGTAAAACAATTGACTTGAGTCGAAAATTATTCATGATTGTATTTTTTACAAAAATAAATAAAATTCAGCTTAGAATTGTTTAAAAAAATCAAGTCAAAAGCAGATTAGTATCCTGAATGATTATTGGTTTCAAGATTTTTACTTTTACTGTATTTAAAAATATTTTTTAGTACTTGATTTGAAGGATTCAGTTCAATTTGATCAAGAGTGTTTAAATCATCTTTGATATTGGAATATTCCTCGTTTAGGGCATTATTTGTTTTTAATTCTTTTCCAATAAAAGTTTTTTGTAAATAATCCGTCTCGTCATAATGATACTTAAGTAAATCTTCAGAAGTAATTTGATTTTTCATAATTATAATATCAACTGATTTAAGAATAATATTTTGTATTTACCCTTAAAACGAAAGAAGTTGTACAAATATTGCACAACTTCTTAAAAAAAATCAAAATATTATTTCGAAAGACTTAACGATTGTCTGTTTAGTTAATTCTTTGCCAAGTTTGAGTTCTGTAAACTGGTCCCCACCAACCCCTTACTTTCAGCGTGTTTTTATCAGCAAGCCACATGGTACAATCATATTCTGTTCCTTTTTTAGGGTCCAAAATTTTACCACCAGCATAGCGTGAAGATTCTTTTTTCATTCCCCTTACAATGGTCATCCCAATCACCTTTTTGTTTTTTCTGTCAGCCGGACAAACAGTACAAATTGGATCTTGGTCTTCATTGGCAGTTCTGTTTAACAATTGTTCAATTTTACCGAAGTATTTGCCATTTTCTTCCCATATTTTTACATGTGATCTGGCTTTACCACTTTCGTCATCAATAGTTTTCCAGGTTCCAAGGGCTGATTTTCCCTCAAAAGAGGTTTGAGCTGAAAGGGTAAATCACAAAGAAAATGTCAATAAAGTAACTAAAAAAAGGTTTTTGGATAATTTCATAATTTCTGGTTTTGGGTTTTAATTATTTATCTAAAGTTACAAACAAAATGAAATATTTATTTGATAAACTCAATGATTATTTCTTGTCTTATGTTTAATTTATCAGTGCTTAGGGCATTAATTTCTTGTAAATTCTTTGCCGTAGTATTGTATTTTCTGGCAATAATAGATAGTGTTTCTCCCTGTCGTACCACATGAATTTTGGTTTTCTTTCCTGTTTTCACATCCTCTCTAACAACAGGGTTGTCGTCTTTAAAAGTACCATCATTTTTTATTTTCAGTTTTTGACCTTTTACCAGGTTAGGAGTTTGCATGTTGTTAATCTCCATCAATATATCAATGGTAGTTTTAAATTTTTTGGCAATGATGGATAAATTATCTTTTTCCTGCACTATATATAATCCCTCTTCATTAAGCCCCATGGAGTCCAATTTGATAGTAATCGCAGGAACGCTATCTTTTTTAATAACTGTTTTTAAGCTGTCTTTCTTGTCATTTAGAGCAATTGAATCAATGTTGGATTTTGAGTCTTTTTTATTTTTTAGTTTGTCACAATATTCTTGGATATAATCCTTGATTTCCAAACCGTTGATTTTACTAATTTCTAAAATGGCTGCAGCTTTAACTTTTTTTACCAAGCCTATATTTTCGGCATAGTAGAAGTCCTCATAAAATCTTGGTTCTGATTTATCAAATACTCTGAATTGATGTTGAACAGTACAATTGTTTTTGCTGTCGCCAAGGTATAATGTTCTTCCTCCGCTTGAATCAAGATTTACCCCAGGTAAAGTCAATTTTTTGTTGTATTTGATATTCAAGTCAGCTCCGTAAAGAGAAATCTCTTCCTCATCTTCAATTGTAACAAATGCTTTTTTAACGGAAAGGACGGAATAATTTTTATTACTGTTGAATTCAAGTATTGTCAGAGAAAGTTTCGAGGAATTTATTTTGGATATAAAATCGTCATTCAGTGTAAGAATATCAGAACATTTAATGGGCGTTTTTTCAAGGCTGTTTAATGTTTCTACAGATTGCGAATCAATATTTACTCTGAAGACATATGTTTTTTTATCGTTTACTTTTAATTGATACTCTCTGTAAGTGTTTTCTAAATATTCCGAATTTTTTATGTAATCCACTTTTTTCATGCAAGCAGCATCAAAAAGCAAATAGTTTTCGCTGGAGATCTGAGCATTTGAGACGACAAAAACAATATTGACAAATAATGCGGTTAATAGAAGGCTTTTTGTACTCATACAATCTTTGTATTGGTTTGTTAATAATTGTAAAAATAAGCGATTTTTACCACAAGTGCAAATACGAAAATATTACTACTTCAGGACAAAAATTCTTATGAACAATAATATACCTGACAATATCAATGCCAATCCTGCCATTTTTCTGATAATTGTTATAGAACTGGCTCTTATAGAACGACTTATTTTTTTGGCTGTGTAGACCTTTAATAAATCAGTAAAAATGACGACAGACATTACTGTTGTTAAAAGTGTAAAACAAGAAAATACAGTAAAATGTCTCCCTATTGCCGAGCTCATCAATGAAATCCAAAAAAATATCGGAAAAGGGGTCAAGGTATTAAGCAAAAACCCCTGTACAAAAATGCCACTCAATTTTCTTCTCTCAAGTCTGCCTGCGTTTTTTTGAACTGGTTTTGTCAATAGTAAAATACTACCCAAGATTACCAGGAAAATTGCTCCTCCGCTACCAAGGTAAAATGACAAATTGTTATTAAAACTGGAATCATTTTGAAGGTTCCGGATATAACTGCTGCCCCAAAATACGAATGCTATGTAAATAAAATCGCTTAACCACTGTCCGCTCACTAAAGCAAGTCCGGCTTTGAAACCTCTTTCAATGCTAATTTGTATGATGGAAAAAAAAATTGGTCCGGTTAAGATACTAAGCAGTAATCCCCAGCTTAGACCTTCTAAAATTGCGTTCAGATTTATTGGTTTTATCTGTAAAATCTAATAATAAATTTCAGCATCGGGAAACCATTTTTCAAGATTTTCCTTTACTGATGCTTCCAAAGCTGAGTTATGTAAGTATAAAACTTTCAAGTTTTTTAATTCCTGTATACTTTCTGGTAATGTTTTCAACTTGATGTTATACCTGAGATCTAATATTTCCAAATTTTCCAGTTGACTGATTTTTGGAGAAATTTTCGTTATTTCACAGTCCGAAAGATTCAGTTCTCGTAGTTCTTTCAAAGAATAAATGGTATCAGGAAGACTACTGAATTCATTGTCGGAAAGGTCAAGTTTCGTTAGATTTTTCAATCCGCCAATTGACTCATGAATACTTTTGTACTCCGCTCCGGCCATTGAAAATTCTTTCAGGTTTGGCAGTTTTGACAAAATATCAAAGCTCGATTTTTGGTCTAAATATCTGCAAAATCCCAGGTTAAGCACTTTGATTTGTTTTAGTTTTTCAAAACTCTTTGGCAATTTTTTAATCTGTAAATTGGATGCATTGAGTTCCTCAAGATTTTCTAAAGCGGTAACAGATTCCGGAAAATTGGTCATTTGCATAGACCTAATACTCAGGTAGCGAAGATTTTGCAATTTTTTGATGGCATCCGGTAAGGATTTCAAGTCATTTCTTTCCAAACTTAACCAGGTCAATTTGTCCAATTTACCAATACCATTGCTTAAACTGTCAATATGATTGTTTCCCAGATCTAACCAGGTCAGTTGATTTAAATCGTAGAATGATTCCGGCAATCGAATCAGCAAATTTTCCTCCAAACTCAATTGTTGAACATTTTTCAATTGGTTAAAATCTTTAGGAATAGATTTTAGTTTCAAACCTTTCAAGGTCAATTCATTTAAGTTATTCAACTGGGTCAGCCATGTAAAAACATCCTCTGGTTTTTTGAGTGGATTACGTCCAATATTTAATTTTTCTAAATTCTTTAAATTGCCTATTCCTGAAGGAATTTCTTCCATTTTATTCTGAAAAAGATTTAATACTTTCAGTTCTGAAAGTTCTGAAATGGCCTTGGAAAGTGTCTGGATATAATTATTGTTCAAGTGAAGTTCCTTGAGTAATTTCAGGCCTGATAAGCTATCGGAAATAGCTGGAATTTCATTATGACCAAGGTCTAAAACTTCAAGATTTTTCAGGGAATAAATTTGTTGAGGAAAAAGCTTCAATCTGTTTTTGTTCAGATTCAAATTTTTAAGTTCTTGTAGCTGTACAAAGCTATTAGGTAGTTCCTTGACCTTGTTGTCTTTTAAAGATAGGATTTGCAATGAACTCAATTTTCCGAAAGATTCTGTCAGATTTTCGAAATTGATATTCTCCATATACAATGCCTGTAAATTCTCCAGATCCGAAACAGCTGATGGAAGGTTGGTGTTAAATTGAAAAATTCTCAATTTAAAGGCTTTGTCTTTCTCAAATAAAGCTATATCCGGTGAGGTATAAGTAGGGATTTGGTCTGACTCCAAAACTTTTAAGTCCAATAATGCTGACTGTGCAAAGAGCTTGAATGAAATTTGAAAGGCCAGGGATAGAAGAATAATTTTTTTCATATGTATTTGTTCTTAAGGAAATTCAATTGGATCCGGGTACAAAAAACTATAAGATAACAAAGATTTCAAATGACTGTTGTCAATTATTTTTCTATCAATATCAATGCCATCTTCAGAATAGGTTGGTGGTTCCAGTCCCAATTTAATGGCAGCTGCAGGATAAAAATCTTTGTGTGATGGATGTTCATCGGCGCAAAGATTCAATATTTCAGGACGGATATTCTGCGAAATTAGTTCAAAGATAATCTTTATACAGTCTTCCAAATGAATTAGATTAACCGGCGAAGATCCGCTGTTCAAATCTTTTTTTCCTGCAAAAAATCTTCCGGGTTTCCTAATTCCACCGACTAATCCAGCCAATCGAAGAATGCTAATGTCGACATTTTTATCCATAGACAACAGGTATTTTTCAACTTCATGAATGGTAATGCTTGTCGGTCTGTCGGGATTACAAACAGCGTCCTCTTTTATTCTTCCATCGGCCTTTCCATAGACACCTGTTGAAGAGGTGTAGATAATCCATGGATTTTTATTGTTGGATATTATACCTTCGAATATTGGTTTTAGATGCTTGAAATAATCGTCAGCAGTTCCTTTTGGAGGAATAGTTATGATAAAAATATCTGACTTAAAGAGATCGCTTTTTTTAGAATCCTCGATGTTGAAATGATTGATATCCAGCACAAAAGACTGAATTCCCAGATTTTCCAGCAAGGTTAATTTTTCATTTTGAGTAGTGCTGCCGAGAACCTTGTAGTTGTTTTCAACAAGATATTTTCCCAGGGGCAGACCCAGCCAACCACATCCAATTATGCTTATTGATTTTTTAGCGTTCAAAGCTTATTTTTTTTCTTCTTTTAACATGGCTTCGAGGTAATCGATTTTTTCTTTTAAGTTTTCCCCATTCGTCCAATTATTTCCTGAAGATGATTTTAAATTTCCCAATAAGGTGGCGAATAGCGCATCTTTTCTTTCCCTTTCGGCAGAATCTCTCTTGACGGATCTGGCAAGTGCCTCGGCTTGTCGATTGAGATTTTCATATTCAGCCTTGTATATTTTGACATCAATGAGCGTATCCTTGGAGTAGATAAAAGTTTCGAAGATCTCTCCAGTTTCAGGATGGTAATAATTGACAGCCCCATCTTTTTTTCCTTTGTAGTAGATTATAGTATCTGTTTTTGGGCGACCATTTTCGTAAAAATTCATCTCAAAGCGTGGGTAAGCCTTGCTGTCATCATAGTCTACTCTTCTTTTGAGTACTCCATTTTCATAATATTCCATCAAAGAACCAATCGGTGAACCATTTGACCAAAGTGCTGAGTAAATGAGCTGCCCATTGGATGTCCAATGCTTTTCTGGTCCATTTTTTATCTGACGGACAAAATTGATCCTGCTTTTCATATAAAGAGGGCGTCCGTTATTATCTGTCCAGTAGGATATGACGGAATAAGAGCTGTCGGAATCAACATATTGGACCTCTATCTGTTTTAAATTTTGAACAGCAACCACTGTATCAGCAACGAAGTCTTTCTTTCCTCCGAAAAATTCGGAAAAAATACAGGAACTGTTGGACAGACCGATTATTAAAACTGTTAAAATCAGATAAATAATTCTCATGAGCATGAATGCAATTGAACAAATATAACAATATAAATCTTGCTTTTTATTAGTTTTGCAGCTTAGAATTAAACACACAATCTGATTGTTTAAGGTGCTTTAAATTTAAATACTTAAAATATTCAATTCAACAATGGATTTTAAATCTTCTATCATTCAAGGAATACCGGAAAGTCTCCCGGAACTAAAACCCTTGAATCCTAATATCAGTCACGCTCCGAAGAGAAAAGATATCTTGACTACAGCCGAAAAAAAGTTGGCTTTGAAAAATGCTTTGAGGTATTTTCCAAGTCATTTTCATCAGGAATTAGCCACAGAGTTTAAAAAGGAATTGGAAGAATATGGCAGAATCTACATGTATCGATTCCGTCCGGATTATGATGTGTATGCCCGGCCTATTCATGAATATCCTCACAAAAGTTTGCAGGCCGCCGGAATCATGCTGATGATTCAGAATAATCTGGATCCCGCTGTAGCTCAACATCCTGAGGAATTGATTACTTACGGAGGCAATGGGGCTGTTTTTCAAAACTGGGCACAGTACCTGCTAACTATGAAATATTTGTCTGAAATGACAGATGATCAAACTTTGGTCATGT
>JBILRD010000119.1:0-6274 GCA_044372845.1 Saprospira sp.
AAGTATTTTTTTAAGATAGTCAGTGATTTTTTTTCTCTCTTCCTTCGACGGAGACTCATATCTTCCCAAACAAAAATCGCATTGTCCACATTTTTTTGCTTCTTTGTCGTCAAAATAATTCAGAAGATTGATACTTCTACATTGAATTTTTTCCGCATAATCCAAAGACGCATTTATTCTAAACTCAGCTCTGTTTTTTAAAAAGTCATATCTTTTTTTATCGAACAACAAATTTTCGGCATCTTGTCTGTCTGTCAAAAAAGTCAGAAAAGGGTTGCTTGTCTGAGGAATATACCTGACAATTTTCTCCTTATCTAGATTACCTAATAATTTTTCAACATCCAGTATTGACCATTTTAAACCATGTGCAATTTGCTGTTCCCTGATATTGACTTTGTGATGATTGATACCCTGATAAGACCTCAAAAGAAATTTAATCAATAATTCAGATTTTGGCTGTTTGAGCATGTAATCGTAGAGGGTCTTCTTATCCGCCAAAATTTGTACTGTTGACGGTGCATAGTAAGCATCTGATAATTCTATATAAGCAGATTGGACCAATATTTTTAGAGCAGAAGAAACCTTTACGGGATCTAAATCATATTTCTTAGAAAAATCTAATAGGTCGAAATTAAAATCCTGATTTTCACCCGCTCCTATCGCCAGCTGAAAATAACTTCCCAAGGCTCTGTAAACCTGCCTGATTTCACTGAAAGTTGGAAATGAAATATCGAAATTCTTTTGCAATCTATCTCTGTCCGTTTGATTGAACAATAATATGCCAAAAGCTTTTTCCCCATCTCTTCCTGCCCTGCCCGCCTCTTGAAAATAAGCTTCCAAACTATCCGGTAAAGTCAAATGAATAACAACTCTGACATCTGGTTTATCAATACCCATCCCAAAAGCATTGGTAGCAACTATCACTCTGATATCATTTCTAATCCAGGCATCCTGAATTTCAGCTCTTTTATCTGCATCTAATCCTGCATGATAATATCCGGCACTGATATTATTTTGATACAAAAAAAGAGCGATTTCTTTGGTTTCTTTTCTGTTCAAAACATACACTACTGCCGAACCGTTCACCTTTTTTAGTATGTCCAACATTTTGGACTTTTTGTCCTCCTCGTGAAATACAAGATAAGCGAGGTTTGGTCTTGCAAAACTCTTTTTAAATACTTTTTTTGTACTGTTGAATTCAAGTTTCTCCTGTATATCTTCGACGACTTCTTTGGTTGCTGTTGCCGTCAAAGCCATCATGGGTACCTTGGGCAATACCTCTCTGATCTTAGAAATATTTATGTAAGAAGGCCTGAAATCGTAGCCCCATTGAGAAATACAATGCGCCTCATCTATGGCAATTAAGTTTACTTGCATTCTTTTGATTCTTTCAACTGCCAAATCAGTGCCCAGTCTTTCTGGAGACAAGTACAAAAATTTAATTTGACCATGAACACAATTGTCCAATATTCGATCGATATCATTGTAGTGCATTCCGGAATATATTGCTTCAGCAGAAATTCCACGCTTTTTTAGATTGGAAACCTGATCTTTCATCAAGGCTATCAAAGGGGAGATTACAAGGCAGATACCCTCTCTAGCTAAAGCAGGTACCTGAAAACATATGGATTTACCACCACCCGTTGGCAACAATGCTAAGGTGTCATTTCCCTCTAGAACAGAATTCACGATATCCTCCTGCAATTCTCTGAAAGCAGAAAATCCCCAATATTGTTTTAATATCTCTTGAGCTAAGGACATAATTTTATATCTTTACATTAAGAAAGGTACTAAAATTACTGCTATTCTAATTCATTTCATACTAAATGTAAAAATCTCAAGTAAAGTTGAAATTGTATAATCATTCCTCTTTTCTTTTTAACAGAGTTTTTATTCTGATATATATATTTTCATTTTTCTCCTGCAAAAAAGACAAAAATGATGTTGGAAGTTCTGATTTCAACAACGGCGTTTTTGTAGTGAATGAGGGTATTTATGGTCAAACCTCTGGCACCATAAGTTTTATGAATTTTAGCAACAACGAGGTTAGTCAGGATATTTTTAAAAACATCAACGGCAGAGACTTAGGCAATGTTGTTCAATCTATGTATATCCACAATGACATGGCTTATATTGTTGTCAATAATTCCAACAAAATAGAGGTTGTCAAAACAAAGGATTTCAAAGAATATGCTCAGATCAATAGCTTAGAACAACCAAGATACTTCTTACCTATTGATTCCAACTTTGCTCTTGTAAGCCAATGGGGCTTAGATTTGTTAAGCGGTTCGGTCGCTGTAATTGACTTAAACAGTAATACAATCGTACAAAAAATAAGTCAGGGCATTGGCAGAGGGCCTGAGAAAATGCTTTTACACAATGGATTGGTTTATGTTAGCAATGTCGGGGGATTGGATTACGATAATTTTATTTCCGTGATTGATATCAACAGCAGACAGGTAATTGATACCATTCAAACAGACTTTGCTCCGAATAGCTTGGAAATTGACGCTAATAACTTACTTTGGGTGGCTTGCAAAGGCAAAACGGTTTATTCTAACTATCCAAATATTGACAGCAGTTTAAGCACTGAAGGTTCTTTAATATCCATTGACCTTCAAAATCGTCAAATTGTTGATAGAATATCACTTGGCAAAGCAAAGGGAGCTAGCCAATTAACTAAGGCCAATAGCAGTTCTGATTTTTATTTCAACTACGACAATCAACTTTGCATTTTGAATACCAACACAAAGCTTTGGCATTCAATTATCCCAAGAAATTTTTATGGAATTGGGTTACATAACAACATTATTTACGGAGCCACTTACAGAGGCATTCAGTCTTCCTGGATAGTTAGGTACAATGCAACAACCTATTCTGCAATTGACTCATTTAGGGCAGGAATATTTGCCAATTCTTTTGTATTCAATTAGATACATTTTAATTCCTCAAATCTTGCTTCTTATTTTCTTCGATTATTTTTGATTTTTATCAAAGATGACTCAGGTCACAATGCCTATTAACCTACCTCATCTGTTGTTACTCAGGCCTTGTATATTTTTGTTGGGAGAAATTTAATAACAAAAAAATATACAACGATGGCTACCAAACATTTGATGCTTTCTGATTTACATTTTAGCCATAAATTATGGCAAAAAGAAATGAGTTTTTACTTAGATGAATTAAATATCTACCAAGGGTATTTGGAAGAAGTGTCTCAACGATGGACCGATAAAAATATTTTAAGTGAATTGGAGCATTTTCAAAATCAGTTTATTATCCAAAAAGAGCAGGCAGAGATATTATCTCATGACATCAATGAAACCCAGGAGAGTCTTGGAAGATTTGCAAAAAACAATCAAACTGCTATTGATCATAAACACTTTGATTCAAGTGCCGAAATACATCAAAAAATGGCAGACAGAGTTGAAACTTACAAAAAAATATACGCTGAATTGAAAGCTCATTTCAAAGTTTTTCTTTCAAAATATATGTAAATTTTAAACCTAATAAATTTAAAATTATGAGTAACCTAAAAGAAAAAAAAATTAAAAGACCTGCTTTTTTACAGTATAATATGAATATGGTTGATATTATTTTTAGATATGCATTACTCATGGTTATTGTTATCATTGGCGGTGCATTGCAATCGATACCAATTATGTTGTTAGGACTTCCTTTTTTCTGGAGTGCAATTCTTGGCTGGTGTCCAATATTTTATCTTTTAGGAATTAATCATCATACTGCTAAAGGGGGCATGAGTTAATTCAAAAAATGGGTACTAAATTATTTTGTATCCTTTTTTGTTTAAAAGCTTTTAACTATTTTTACATTGATTGTAGCAATGGGAATAAAAAAGATTTATCTTAGTGCTAATAACCTAAAACTAATAATTATTATAAACCAGATATTTGTATGAATAACCAAGTAGCCGAAATTATGCATCATCCGGTATCGGAAATCATGTCTACTAAATTGATTACTGTGATACCTACTGATGGACTAGACAAAGTCAATGAGATTTTCGAAAATTATAACATCCATCACATTCCGGTTGTTCGTTTTACCGAACTTATTGGTATGATCAGTAAAACAGATTTTTACAAAGCAATTCACGGTGCTAGACTTGAAAATGCTGAAAAAGCTGAAATTGAAAATCGTGAAATCTTCTCCAAATTCAAAGCAGAAGACTTGATGACTAAGCATGTAGTTAAAATTGCTCCTAATGATGTGATTGGTACAGCCGCAGAGATTTTCCTTGAAAACCATTTCCATGCTATTCCGGTAGTAAGTGAAGAAGGAGAATTAAAAGGAATTGTTACAACTTATGACATCATGAAGCTTTTCTTCAAAATTGCCTATCCTAGTGCTGATAACTAGAATTTGATTCAAAAAAATTATTTAAAGCTTGCCAAACGGCAAGCTTTTTTTATTGATATTTCAATATAAATTGTATTTTGTTAGGGTACAAAAAAAACTAAAATGCCTAACCAAATTAAAAGCCTTGAGAAACTACACCTCATTCAAAGTAAATGTAATGAGTGGGTTAACAATTATCAGCAATTTCAACTAAGAAATGATTCAAGATTTAAAAACAGGTATAAGCAAATTCTAAATCTAAAAAAATCAGCGGAGAAGACTATAAATCAATTCAACAAAGAAAAAGTATCATCAAAAGATATTGGTTCCATCCCTGTTTCCCAAAACATACTCGATCAACGTAAACAAGAAAGGTCTCTATCAAAAGAAAAAGTCAACCAACTAAAAAAGGAAAAACTACAATTAAAAAAGGCTTTACAATTCAAAATTAACGAGGAGCAACTTAATTCAATTTTAGAAGATTGGGAAAATCTATCTAAAAAATATATTACCCTTGGTTTTGAAACTTTACTCGATATCAATCAGTCAATTGACAATATTATTTTAGTTCCTGTACGTGAATTCATTATTGAAGCTAACTACTTTTTAACATTAACCTCAGAAATTGAAAATGAAGAATTAAAGGTTATTATCAATAAAACCAGGTTATGGATTGATCAAGCTAATCGGATTGTCCAAACTGTTGAATCATTCGATAATTATTTAGAGGAGTGGAAAAATATTTCTTTGCTTTGGATGGAATCAGGAATCAGTCAAATAAACTCTGTAAGTAGTAATATTTTATACTCGTTCACGAAGCTTAAAGAATTAAAATCCATAATTGAAAAATTCTTGTCTGAGGTCGATAATAAAGCAGCAATTTTATTGTCAGATAAACTCAGCAAGGCAAAATCTTGGTTAAAAACGATCGATACAATTATTTCTAATGCTGAACAAATAACTCAAGACAATAATAATAATAATCTTCCTGATTGGTTTGACCAACTTCAATCAGATTGGAATAAACTTAAGATTAAAGAAATCATATTCTCGAATCTTGCTGAGGATTTAAAAATTAAGCTGCAGAGTTTTATCACTAATGCAGAAAGCTGGATAAATAGCGCACTATCTTCAAAATCAATAGTTTTAGAACAAAAAATCAATCAAGTAAAATTATGGATTGAAGACGTTGAAACCATTTTGGCGCTTCATCAAGAATCTATATCTTTTCTTGAAGATTTTAAGAATAAAGATTTTGAAGCCATTTTTGAAAAATTAAAAACAATTTGGAAAGCACTGGACGATTCAAAGGATTTTATCAATGTCTCAAAAATAGACGATGTCTTACTATCTAAAATTAAAGACATCAAAGCAAAGGCTGATCAATTTTTAATTTTGTCCAATGCCTTGCTCAATAAATTGACGAATTCTGATGATGCAAAACAGCTTGAAAACTGGATTCTTGCCGTTATAAAATTCAGTTCTGAAATCAATAATTTCAAAGAAGTTGTTGAAAAATACACCTCACTTATAAAAAAATGGTCTGATACTGAATTAAATAAAATAATAGAAGGCACAAACAAAGTTACCGATTCTGCCATAGGACAAATCAGTGGTTTTGTCAATGATATCAAGTTATTTATCGCTTCCGCTTCTTCCATTAAAAATGCAGACCTCTCAGAAAAAATCAAATTAACTTCTGAATGGCTAGAATCATCGGAAACCATACTTGACAAAGCCTCTGAAATTCTCGGATACATCAGTTCAGATACCAATCAAAACAAGCTTCCCGATTGGTATGATCATTTGAAAAATTTGTGGTCAGATCTTGAAAAAATTGATTTAATTACTGGAACAAACATTGACAATGCTATTCTTGGGAAAATAAATATCTTCAGAATTGAAGCTGAAAAAT
>JBILRD010000371.1:0-2982 GCA_044372845.1 Saprospira sp.
AAGAATCTGATAAACTTCAAAAAGAAATCGAACATGTAAGGCAATGGTTAGATATAGGAATAAACTGCCTCAAAGAATTTTCAAACTTTATTGAAGATTTTAAAGAAGGGGATTACATTTCTGTCTATGAAAAAATAAAAATCGGGTGGGAATCCATAGACAATGTAGATGACATTTTGAAGGGCACTCATATAGACAATAAGATCCTTGCTAATATAAAATCCTTAAAAGAAGATGCTGAAGCCTGGTTGGCGAATGTCTTAACTTCTGGGAAAGCTGATGGAAAAATGACTCCTGAAGTATTAGAAATATTAGCATTGGCAGATAATTTCTTGAGTTTTGTACTAACCAAATATAAGGTTGAAGATCACTCACAGGAATTCCAGGAAGATGGCATTGTCATTCAATATCAGGACAATAAAAATCTGTCTGCTCAGGAAATTGAAGATTTAATAGGTGAATTTTCTGGAGGATTGGACGCCGCATTAAAAAACAAACTTATATCAGTTATCAACAAAATTAATCAAGAAATTCTTAGTTTGAATCTAGAAATTGATGCCGCATTTAGAAAAACAATAAATTCAGGTGCCGAATCTGCTGATGTGTTCATAAAATCTAAAAAAGATTATGAATCTGTGATGAAAAAACAAAAGCAGGTAGAAAAATTATTAGACAGTCTTAGAAAAGTCGTTGTTGGGGCTATTACAGCTGCCTTGATTCCCGCAAATCCAATTGCCGCAACTCTGGTTGGAGGTCTTCTAAGCGGTACACTTAGTGATTTTAGCAGTTTAGCAAAATTTCTGAGTGATAATGCTTCAGAATTTTCAGGTACTTTGGCAGATATTGGGAAAATTGGCTCCATGTTTTTACCCTCCAATGACAACAGTGTTCTTGCAATGGCAGAAGCGGAAGGCTTGATTTCTCTTAATGAATTATTCAACAAATTGGTTACTTCAAAATTTGAAGACATTAAAATCCACGTTACTAAAATAAATGCTGAGCTGGATGAAATATATAAGAATCTATATAAATTAGATCAACAAGCTCTTGAAAATGGTAAAATTTCAATTGCAAAAGGAGCCTATAAATGGAAAAACGTACACAAACAGGTTACCAATAATTATATACGGGCAAAAGAAACCAGAATCAACAAACAAAAAGCCTATTGGCAAATTAGCCGTGCTCAATATGCCAGTTGGCTAGTTAATAAATCTGACACATTGATTGTTGATCAGGTTATCGACAAACTCAGCGATTTTAAAATTCTTTCCGAGGCATCGGTTAGTTGGGAGAAAGGCAGCAAAGCTGATATTGCCAAAGGATTAGGATGGCTACTTGGTGGCTGGGCAAGTTTTGGTTATGATAAAAAGATCAAATCCTTGAATAGATGGGCAAAATCAGAAATCGTTTATCTTTCCAAAGAGGAAAACTGGATAGGAACTTTTGGTTGATAAAAACTTAATTAAACTATTTTATAATTCTTATAATTAAAATCTAACCCCAAATATTTTTTGGTGAAAGACTTCAATTTTTCTTTGATAGTTACTCTATTGAAACTTGGATCAAACTTGAACTTCCAATTCATTGCACTAATTCTGTCTTGCATTACTTTTGGGTGAAATCCTTCAAAAATTTTCAATTGATCAATTTTAGAATAATCAAATTCATCTGTAATGGTGAAATTGGATGCTATCCATTGGTCATCATGCCAAAATCTACTAGAATTCAATCTTTTTTTCTGCATAACAGCAGGTGCTTTCACCCATCCATAATGATAAATAGAAGCATCTAATACCTTGACTGAAAGTTTTTGATTTTTACCTTTTCGAAAACCTTGTGCATCCTTATAGGAAAAAATATCAGGTCTGTTTTTAATGATTCTGATTTCATTTTGGTACCATTTGGAACTTGAACCCAGATAATCATAAGAACCATAAAAATGTAGATAACTAAACAGCAAACCATCAACCTTTGGATCATCTTTGTAACGTATCATCGAGGATCTTATGTCAGCAAAATCGTCTTCTTGAATCAATTCATCGGCTTGTATATAAAAAATCCAATCTGTATCTTCAGATACATATTTCATGGCTTTATTCGTTTCAATAGCTAAAAGCTCCCCTCCTTTTCTTTTACTGTCATCCCATATTGATTCATAAATTTTAATCTTTTCTTCATTCATACCTTTTAGTAGTTCAAGTGTTTCATCATCCGAATTACCAACCAAAACCACAAATTCATCACAAAGAGGTAAAACTGACATAATAGATTCTACTATGGGAAAATCATAAATTAAAGCATTTCTAATTATTGTTAGTCCACAAACTTTCATTTTTGATTATTTTTTTGCTTAAATCTTTTAATTTGACTGTAAAATTTCATTGATTCCAAAATAAATAGCAGAATAAATGACGCTATAAAAGTTGGTAAAAAATGAAAAAACCCAGGCGAATCAAACTTAAAAATGGTTTGAATTGGAGCAATATAAAGACTTAATGACATTAAGACAATACCTACAGTCAAAATGATAATTACTGGATAATTTTTTTCGGTAAATATAGCCATAAAACTTCTGGTTTTAGACAATTTAGATGATACCAAAAATATATTACCTATGATTAAAGCTGAAAAAACTATGGCTCGAACCTCAGTTTCTTTGTGCCCCTCTTTGACAGTAAAATAATATACAATCAATACCATAAATAACAAAAGCATTCCCTGAATTATGGAGATAATTACCTGCCTAGTGCCAAAAAATTTATTTTGAATTGGCCTGGGTGGGCGATTCATAATTTGGGTTTCTTCCTCTTCTGTCTCAAAGGCAATAGAGCAAACCGGATCAATAATAAGTTCCATAAAAATAATATGCAAAGGCAATAATAATATCGGTATTGATGGAAGAAAAGCCGGCAACATAGCTAAGCCAATTATTGGAATATGAATTGCTAAAATATAAGACATAGAGATCGGAAGAGCGTCGTG
>JBILRD010000065.1:0-8402 GCA_044372845.1 Saprospira sp.
AGACATTTCAACCAGTTTTTTAAAAGAAGTAAAAAAGGGATTATAAGAGGAAAATCCAACTTCCATAGCCAAGGATTCCAGTGTATTTGTGGTTAAGAATCCGTTGTCAATCAAGGTTTTTGCATCATTAATTTTAATCAAGGTTTTATATTCTGTGAATGTATGTTCACAATGATATTTGAAAACGTAGACCAGGTGACTTAGTGGTATGTTCATCTCATTTGCCAAATCTGAAATAGTAATTTTTTGATTTCTAAAATAATGTTGATTAACCGCTAAAAACTCAATCTCCTTAATAATATTCAAGACATTGATGTCTATTTTTTCTTTCAGTTTTTGATCTTTCGGGTTGATTATTGGTTCATTATTAAACTTCCAGATATCCGATATTTCGACAGTTGAGGCATTCGATAGGTTAATTTTTTTACTAAGCTTTGGAATGCCAAATAATATTTCTGGTGATAAAATAATTTTAATAAATATGATCATCCAGAGGATACTGTAAAAGATAAAAAAAACTTCACCTTTCAAGCTTTCTTTCAGGAAAAATTCAAGTAACAAAGAAAAAATAAATCTTATTACCATTAATATAGACGATGTATAAATTAGTATCGTCCATTTTCGCATGAGCTTTTGATGAGGGGATAATTCTTTTTCTGGGGTATTCCAAATTTTATTTTTTAACAAATAAAAAGACTTTATACTATAGAAAAGCGATAGTGCAATTAGAAAGGTGAGATTTATACTCTTAAAGTAAATTACATTATCAAAGTCAACAGATATAGAGATGAATATATATGTTATGAATAAGGCAGGTATTATTAGATGTAAGAGATTTTTTTTATCGAACTTAGTATTGTCATCTATAATTGATTTATAATACAGGTAGTAAAAAGGAAAATTAAAGATAAATATTACTTTCATCGGTCCTGTAAATCCATTCTCATAATCTTGAAGGCCTAAATTAAAGCTTGCCTTAAGCATTAGTCTTGCACAAGACAGGATAACAATAAGAATCCAAAACAAGTTAATCATCTTGTTTGAACCAATAGAGAACAACATTGTAAACAGGGTTAATAATCCCAGGAAGCTGGTACAGATTAAAAAAATACTTTCAGTTAGCAATGGATATAGAGTTATAGTTTGAACCTTAAAATAATTGACGCGCAAATTTACTTACTTAAATACATTATTGTAAATATTACCCCTGATTACTCAAGAAAACTATTTACTGAAATAGTGGAATATTTACTAAAACTATTGAAAATCCTTTGTCTTATACACCTTGTAATGTACATCAGTCCTATATTTGAAGGCTTTTTGGGATAATTTGGATTTGCCGAGCTAAAATAGTTTTAAATTAACAGTTTTGTTTTTTACGGTTATTCTTAATGAATATTTTTTCATTGAATATTGTAATAAATGTGTTCAATTTTAAGCTCCTGTAGATAGGTTATGTATTCTGGATTAGTATGGTCTTCTTTATTTGACGAATCATATTATAGTACTAAGCCAAATTGTCATTATAACAATAAAACATTTTAGGCTTTTTGCCTACATAATTTTTTTTTAAGTGTAATATTTTTGAGCCCCTCTATCAAATGTAAATTTTATTTTATGAAAATTTTTGCAAATTTATTTTTTATTACTTTTCTATTAAGCTCTACTTTTTTGTTTGGTCAAAACGGAAGTTCAGGTCAACCATTTACCTCTTTAGGTCAAGCTCAGAATGTGACTGTTGATGGTGTGTATTACTTTAACCTTTCCGGAACGACATTCAGTACTTGGGTAAGAACAGGAGGATGGGTACAAGTAGCGATTGATTATGGTGGTGGTATAGGAAATATGCCTCAATCGAGTACTTTGAATAATTCATCTCGTGGTATTTTAAATACTACTGTATTATCAACTTTGACTACTGCCAACAAGGCAAGAATTATTGTTAGTACTGGTGCTGTTGATGTAACTTCTACCAATGCAACACATTTATCTAGAATTAGGAGTAATTCAGCATTGAGTGTTGGTGGTAATGATAACACACTTTCAGATAGTTGGGTCGGTACTGGTGCGACCTATCTGACCACAAATGCTGGTTCTTGTAATTCTACATCAAACAATGGATTACACCAGCGAGTTATTCATATAGCATGTAACGTTAATGGTATGCACTGGATACCTTTCAGTAATGAGCAAAAAGTATTTTCTAACCAAGGAAATATTGCATCCAATCAATATTTTCAGCTATTGGTACAAGCACCACTCGTTGCAGTAGTTTTAGGTCCGACAATCAATACTCAACCTTCAAATGTTGCTCAAAACTTATGTTTAAATGGTACATCAACTGCCTTGTCAGTTTCAGCAACAAGCCCAACAACAATAACTTATCAGTGGTATAGTAATAACAGTGCATCCAATACTGGAGGAACAGCAATATCTGGAGCAAATACGGCAAGCTATACACCACCTACAAATCAGGCAGGTACAAAGTATTATTACGTTATCTGTACCAATAGTCAGGGCTCTACTACTAGTGCTGTAAGTGCTGCCATAACTGTATCACCTATATCTGTAGGCGGCGCAGCATCGTCAACACAAACCATTTGTTATGGTTTCTCTCCTGCAGCAATAACAGTTAGTGGGCATACTGGTTCTGTTCAATGGCAAGTGTCTACTGATAACGTGACGTTTACAAATATATCCGGAGCTACTTCAGCGACTCTTACTTCTGCACAGATGGGAACATTAACGGCCATACGTTATTACCGTGCCATGGTAACTAGTGGAACATGTACATCTGCTTATTCTACAGTTGTAACTGTAAATATTACTCCCTTACCAACTATTTCATCAGTTGCAGCAGGTGCTGTATGTAATTCTGGAACAGTAACCTTATCTGCTATGGCATCATCAGGAACATTAAGATGGTATAATTCTGTTACAGGCGGTAGTCTATTATCAACTGGTTCATCATATACTACACCTAATATTTCAGCTACAACTACCTATTATGTTGACTTGACAGATAATGGTTGTACTTCATTTCCAAGAACTGCAGTTATAGCAACTGTCAATGCACTACCAGCTCCAGCATCTAATACACCTGGTCAACTTAATACAGAAGTATTGGTAGTTGCTGGTGGTGGTGCTGGTGGATTCAGACATGGCGGTGGCGGTGGTGCCGGTGGTGTTATATATCAAAGTTCTTTTAATGTAAACGCTGGCTCATATCCGGTAACAGTTGGCGCCGGTGGAGTAGGAAATAGTGCTGGTGATGGTGGAACTGCAGCAAGAAGTGGTGGCTCAGGTGGTGGTGGTTCAAATGGAAGAGTAGGAGGAAGCGGCACAGCAGGACAGGGTAATAAGGGGGGTGATCAGAATAATGGTAGTGGGTGTTGCCATGCAAATGGTGCCGGTGGTGGTGGTGCAGGAGCTGCTGCTGCCAATACCACTGGAAGTGTCTCATCTGCTGGTGGAGATGGTGTTTCGTACTCAATTTCTGGAACTGCTACCTATTATGGAGGCGGTGGTGGTGGTGGTAATTCAACAGCAACTTCATTGCCAGGTGGTCTTGGTGGCGGTGGTGCTGGTGGAAGAAGCAATTCAATGACAGGATCAAATGCTCTTGCCAATACCGGTAGCGGTGGCGGTGGTGGTGGTGCCAATGGCTCCTCTAGTGGAAATGGCGGTAATGGTGGTTCTGGGATTGTTCTAATAAAATATGAAGGTGCTCCTATTGCTACTGGAGGAGTCATTACACAACTTGGAGGCTATACTATACATACTTTTAACAGTAGTGGAACTTTTGCCTTTAGTGGATCGCCCACAGCAAGTGTACCTAACGTATCTTCATGCTCCCCTACAAGTTTTAATATCACTGGAACAGTAGCATCTGGTTATACACTTGATTGGTATGATTCCATTACAGGAGGAAATTTATTACTTTCAGGTTCCAACACGTTCACTACACCTGTTTTAAATACAACAACTGTTTACTATGTTGCAGTTAGAAATACTAGTACTGGCTGTGTTTCTTCTACAAGAACTGCTGTAAATGCTAATATATATAGCTCACCAGCGCTTTCTGTCAACCAAAATATATGTGCAGGAAACCAACCATCAACAATTTCGATTAATGGAACTTCAGGTTCTATTCAATGGCAGGTTTCATCTGATAATACCTCTTTCAGTAATATATCAGGAGCAACATCTGCAACATTGTCAAGTGCTCAGATGGGTACATTGACTAGTACTCGCTATTACCGTGCAGTTGTTAGCGGAGGGGCTTGTGGAAATGTAACTTCAGCTTCAGTTATTGTTACAGTTGCAAATCCTACTATTTCTACTACTGTTCCTGCATCTGTTTGTGGTTCAGGATCGGTTTCGCTTTCTGCATCAGCATCTAGTTCTGTGGCGGTAATAAATTGGTATTTCTGGCGGAAGTAGCATTAATAATGGTACTTCTTTTACAACACCGTCTTTATCAACAACTACAACATATTATGTAGATGCAACTGAGAGCGGTTGTACTTCAACTCCAAGAACAGCTGTCATTGCAACTGTTAATTCATTGCCTACCTTATCCAGTGGCTCTTTAAATGTTGAGTTACTTGTTGTTGGTGGTGGTGGCGGTGCCGGATCACTTCGTGGTGGCGGTGGCGGAGGAGGAGGCTATATCAGTGTTCCCTCATTTAATGTTGCTGCAGGATCATCAGTAGCGATAACAGTAGGTGTAGGTGGTGCGAAAGGTTATGACAACGCTGGAACAGGTGTTCATGCAACAAGTGGTACAAATTCTTCTTTTGGAAGTGCACATATCGCAATCGGTGGTGGGGGTGGTGGAAGCTATGGTGGAGGTCCACAAAATGGGTATGCTGGTGGTTCTGGTGGCGGTGGCGCCAATCAGTCAAGTTCAGCCAATACCGGTTTCGGTGGTACCGCAACTGCAGGACAAGGATTCGCTGGCGGAAATTCCCGTTGCGGTGGTGGCGGTGAGGTATCAGGCGGCGGTGGCGGCGGTGCCGGAGGACCTGGTTCTAATGGTTCATCAGGAAGTTGTGGTTCATGTTCTAATCGACCATATAATCCTGGTAGTGGTGGAAATGGAATACAGAATTCAATATCTGGTACTGCTGTTTGGTACTCCGGCGGCGGTGGCGGTGGTGGACTTGGAGGAAACTGTTCATCAGGATTCAATATTTCTGGTGCAAATGGCCAGGGCGGTGGACAAGCTTCCTACGGTGGGGGTGGACAATGTAAAGTTGTATCCGGATCATTTCAAACAGAAAACGGTGGCCCAGGAATCGTCATTGTTAAATATGCAGGAGCTCCAGTTGCTACAGGCGGTACAATAACCCAAGTAGGTGGATATACCATTCATACCTTTACTTCTGGTGGAACTTTTTCTGTTCCTGCTACTGTAACCCTTAATACTCCAGCTCCCAGATGTGGTAGTGGTACAGTTAGCTTCAGTGGTACTGCGGCATCAGGATATTCACTTAACTGGTACGACGCTCCAACTGGAGGTAATTTACTGGCATCCAATGTGGTTAACTTTACAACTCCAATAATCAACTCAACAACTACTTATTACACTGCTTTAGTCAATACTAATACTGGTTGTGAATCCTCTACCAGATCGAGCATTACTGCAACTGTAAACTCGGGATCGACGATTTCTGCAAATCAATCTCTTTGTACTGGAGCAACTCCTGCTTCAAACATTGTGTTGACAAGCACATCTGGAGCTATTCAATGGCAATCATCTACAAATAATGTATCTTTTTCAAATATAGCTGGCCAAACAACTGCTACTTTAAGTACTGCGACAATCGGCGCTTTGTCTCAAACAACCTACTATCGCGCTATTGTCACAAATGGAGCATGTATTGTAAATTCACCTGTTCATACAATTACAGTTAATGCAAATCCCTCTGCACCAGCCATTTCAAGTACTACACAAAACTTCTGTGTTGGTACAAGCGGAACAATAGGAGATTTGCCTGCTACAGGTAATAATATTCAATGGTATAATGCATCTACTGGAGGTAGTGTACTTGCTACTGGAACGTCATTGACAACAGGTACCTACTACGCAACACAAACAATAAACGGATGTGAGAGTCCAAGATTGACTGTAACCGTAAATATGAATGCACAACCGACTGATCCTGCAGGTATCGCTACGAATGATGTACTATGGAAAGGCGGCGCAGCCAATCCAAACGATTGGTCTACAGCATCGAACTGGTATGTTAAGACAGCGGGTGGCTATACAGTAGCTCCTTCAGCACCTGCATCTACGACCAATGTATTTGTTGGCAATACAGGAAGCTGTATCAATACTAGTGTAGTAAATCTTACAGGATTGACAAGATGTAAAAATCTATTCATAGAGTCTGGCGCGACGCTTAACTTAGGTGGCAGCTCAGATGTATTGGAAGTCTATGGTAACTGGGATAATAACGGAACCTTAAATGCAAATACATCGACGGTTAAGTTTATCTCTCCAAATAACCAAAGCTTGAATACGGCGGCAACTACAGAGACTTTCTACAATCTATACATCGACAATAATAATTCAAGCAATCAAAATTATTTGTTGACGAATAAGTCAGTCAATGTATTGAATACTTTCCACATGGAAGGCAATGTGAGAATGAATACAAACACGGTGCTGGAGATTGGTTCTGCGACAAATCCTGGCGAGGTATTATGGCATGACGGCGTAGTGATAGGCCCGATGAAGAGATGGTTCTTAGGTAACTCCAGTATCAACGTACAGTCTCCGTCCTTCCACAATGTTACAACAGGATCTCCACATTTGAATCCGGCAGGAATTTTCCCTGTAGGTGTACTGAGAACGCTTCCTGGCGGTGCAGTAGAACATGAGCATAAGAATGCTTCTGTAAACTTCAAGACGCCGGTAACGACAGCAGGACATTTGACAGTAGAGTTCATTACCTCTAATGCAAATGTATTGAATGCGAATAATAGCATAACGACAGCCGGACAGACAATAGGAGGCTTGTTGGTAAATACAGTGACATCGACGTCCGGATTGAATGCGATAGATTTCTATGGCTATTGGAAAATTGATGCTGATCCAGTCTTGATGACGGTACCTTACGATGCTTCATTCAGAGCATTGAACATTGACCTTGGATCTAATCCTGCAGATGTAAGGGTATTGAAAACATCTTCATTCAATGCGTGGAATGATGGTATAGCAGCCAATAACGGAAGCAATACGACGATGCACACGCTAAACGGATCGAATGTTCACAACGACAGAGTGTACAGTATCGAGAACCTCTTAGGCTTCAGTGGATTTACCTTTGGATTCAACGGATCGACACTGCCGATACAGTTAAGTAGCTTTACAGGGGAGACAGACAATGCTGTGAACTATCTGAAATGGACGACACAATCAGAGCAGAACTCATCACACTTTGAAATTGAGAGAAGTGTGGATGCGATCAACTTTGAAAAGATCGGCAGAGTAAATGCGATGGGCGTAAGCAATCAGGTGAAACAGTACAGCTTCAATGATGTGAATCCAATCAGGGGAATGAACTACTACAGATTGAAGATGGTAGATATCGATGGAACGAATTCAAACTCTAATACAATAGCGCTGGAGATCAAAGGCAAGGAGACAATATTTGTGTTCTTCCCGAATCCGACAACTGATGTCGTAAGCTACCAATACGAAGCAGAAACTAATGAAAGCTTGAATATGGAAGTTGTCAATGCATTAGGTCAGGTTGTTATTAGTCAAAACAGAAATGTTAGAATTGGAACAAATTCTATTTCTGTAAACATGTCAGAACTGGCTCCTGGTGCCTACACAGTAAGAGTAAAACATCAAAAGACGGGTGTAACTAACTCCGAAAAAATCATCAAAAAATAATAACGGTCTATTTAAGTTATTTTTTTACAACCCGGTCGAGTAATCGATCGGGTTTTTTGTTGTCTGTGATTCAGCATTAAAGGCATTAAGAAACACAAAGAAAAACCTTTGTGACCCTTAGAGACTTTCTGTCTTTGTGGTAATCACTTTTTGCGCTCTATGCTTAAATATCCTAAGGATAAATCCCTAGACTCATCTAGTATTAAAATCTCAGGATAAATCCTTTCGATATTTTTCCTTCGCGAATCCTTAGTGTCTTATTGTCAAATAATCTTCCGCCACAAAGACGCCAGGTCAGAAAGATTCACAAAGACTTTTTTCTGTAAAATCTCGCTCTGGAATAATCAATTCCAGATTCCCGACTATTCTATTCCAAATTATTGAAATTCTTTGCGACTCTTCATTGTGATTTTTGTGTGAACCAATACACCATGCTTACCCATTCCAAATTCTTCTATTCCTGATTCCAGATTAAGTACCCCTTTAGGTAAAT
>JBILRD010000096.1:0-7034 GCA_044372845.1 Saprospira sp.
TGGCTTATGGACAGGTTACAACTGTAAACTTACCAACAGTTAACTTCACCGTTCAACCTACCAACTCTATAAATGTAAACGTTGTATCTGTTAACGGTGGAACTCCAGACAATCTTGCAACCAATAATACAGCTTCAACTAACTTCAACGAAGCAGCTTCTACAACTTCGCCAAGCGTTACTTTAAGAATTGTATTGGATGGTTATGGTTCTGAAATCAGCTGGACGCTTAAAAACAGCGCTAACGTAACAGTTGCTCAAGGTGGTCCTTACACAGATGGCGGTTCTAATGCAGCATTCCCAGTTCCTGATGTTAACTTAACCTTGGCTAATGATTGCTATACTTTCCAGATGAATGATTCTTATGGTGATGGTCTCTGCTGTGCTTATGGGAATGGAAACTTCCAGGTTCTTGGAGGCGGCGTACAAATCCCTGGTACTACAGGAAGTACTTTCAGCTCTTCAATTGTTAGAAAATTCACTGTAAACAGCGCTACAGCTGTTACTGAGATTGCTGAAAACGGCTACAAATTATATCCAAATCCAGCAACTACAGAATTTAATGTTGAATTTGCTTCAACAGTAAACGAAGGTTCTATCAGAATTATGGATATCCAAGGTAGAGAAATCATGCAAAAAAATATCAACAATGTTGATTTCCAAAGCATGAACATTGCTCAATTAGAGAATGGTTTCTACATGGTGGTCATCAATGCTGATGGCAAAACAAAAACAGAAAAATTAACTGTTATCAGATAAAAATAAGGTTGGGAGTCTAAGAAATTAGACTCCCAATTTTTTTGGTTCGATATTTGAAATAGAGCTTATAAAAGCTATAACATGAAAACAGTAAATCTCTTTATCCTATTTATTCTCCTTTCTTCCTTGAGCTTTGCCCAGGAAAAACTTCCTAATGTTGTCCTTAAAGACATGGATGGCAATTCAGTAAACCTAAGTGAACTAAGTAACAACGGTAAACCTTTCATCATAAACTTTTGGGCGACCTGGTGTGCTCCTTGCAAAAGAGAGTTGAATACCATCAGCGAAATGTATGAAGATTGGCAAGAAGAAACAGGGGTTAAATTATACGCAGTTTCTATCGATGACCAAAGAACAGTTGACAGGGTCAAAACCTATGCTAATGCCAACAATTGGGAATATACAGTATTGCTGGATACCAATAGTGACCTCAAAAGAGCTATGGGCGTCAACAATGTTCCTTTTACCTTCCTGGTAGACGGCAAAGGCAATATTGTGTACAAACACAACAATTACAATCCTGGGGATGAAGAAGACCTTTATAAAAAAATAGTTAAACTTGCTTCTGAGTAATTTTTATTTCATGAAATCTACCAATCTAATGATATGGGCTGTACTAATTTTTACAGCCCAATTTTCTTTTGCCCAATTTGATATTCCTCTGGGAAATGTCACAGGGAATATAGAATCTACCTTTCAGTATTACAGACCTGACTCTCAGATCAATGCTCAGGTTCCTCGTGAAAAATCAGGATTGAATTCCTTCGCTAATATCAATTATCGAAACAGCGGTTTTAAAGCCGGTGTAAGATTTGAAAGTTACCTGCCTGCTCTTTTGGGATATCCTCAAAGATTTGGCGGAACAGGTATCGGATACAGATATGCCGGTTATTCCAATAAGTTTTTGGATTTGACCGTCGGTAATTTTTATGATCAGTTTGGAACTGGCATGGTATTCAGATCTTTCGAAGAAAGACAATTGGGTATTGATAATGCTATGGATGGCGTTCATCTCAAAGTCAGACCCTACAAAGGAATTGAACTGACTGGATTTATCGGAAAACAACGATTTGAATTTGACAGTAAGCTGGTAAACGGACCCGGAACGGTCAGAGGCTTAAATGCTGAAATCAATTTCAAAGACATTTTCAAAAAACTGGATAGTATCGGATTACAAATTACAGCCGGTGGAAGTTTTATCAGTAAATTTCAGAGAGATCAGAATACACAGCTGATATTACCTGAAAATGTTGCAGCTTATTCAGGAAGAATGAAAGTCGCTTACAAAGGATTTTATGTTTCAGGTGAATATGTATTGAAGGAAAATGACCCTAACGATAATAATTTTTATATCTATAAAAATGGTTATGGTCTATTATTAAACGCAGGATACTCCAAAAAAGGCCTTGGCTTCATGCTTCAGGCTAAGTCAATTGACAATATGAGTTTTAGGTCAGACAGAACAGCTTTGCTAACAGATTTGCAAATAAACTTCTTACCGGCATTGACCAAGACACATACTTACAATCTTGCCGCAACTTTATATCCTTATGCTACGATTCCACAAGGAGAGATTGCCTATCAGGCAGATGTATTTTATACTATCCCCAAGGGTTCTTTGATAGGAGGGAAGTATGGAACAAAAATCAGCGTCAACTTTTCAACAGCATATGATATCAAAAGAAATGTTATCGACAGAGATACTTTCCTGAGAGGTTATACCTCAAGACCATTTGCGATGAATAGTGATAGTTTATTTTTCAGAGATTTTAATATCGAAATCAATAGAAAGATCAACAAAAAATTATTGTTGAATCTGGTTTATTATAATCAGGCGTTCAATGCTAGCGCCAATATCGTAGCGCAGACTTTAGGATATATCTATTCGAATATTGGCGTTATTGATGTAACCTATAAGGTTGCCAAAAAACACAGTATCAGAGCTGAACTTCAAGGTCTTTGGACAAAACAAGATCTAGGAAACTGGGCAACAGCAGTAATTGAATATTCCATTTCACCGAATTGGACATTTGCCATCATGGATCAGTGGAATTACGGGAACGATAATCCTGATAAGAGAGTTCATTATTTATTAGGCTCTGTTTCCTATATCACCGGAAGTACCAGATTGATGTTGAATTTCGGAAAACAGAGAGCAGGAATCTTCTGTGTCGGAGGAATTTGCCGACAGGTTCCAGCTTCCAATGGCGTAACTTTTACTTTTACACATAGTTTTTAATTTTGAGCTTATGAGAAAATTACTAGTATTACTGTTAGGATCAAGCCTTTTATTCAATGCTTGTGACAGAGTTAAAAATCCTATTCCTATTGACAGTGCCAATTATGACGTATCGCTGTTTCCTGGAAATTATGCGACAGAATATAATTATCCTAGTTTTGGAACCAATAGCAATACAAATGTTAATGTATTGATTGAAGATTATACCGGGCATCAGTGCGGAAACTGTCCAGTTGCAGCAATTGTAGCAAAGAATATTGAAGCAGCCAACCCTGGTCGAGTGTTTGCTATCAGTGAACATGCTGGTGCAGGTGGAGTTTCACAATATCAGTTGAGGTACCAGCCAGGAACTCCTGAGTATCCAAAGTACAGCAGAGATTTTACCAATGAAGCGGGATTGACTTATGCTACTTCCATCGTTGGTATTCCGGGCAACCCTTATGGTATGGTCAACAGGCGACGTCCAACCGGAGCATCCAATCCATGGATTCCAAATGGACAATGGCAGCAAAATGTACAGAATATCCTTCAGGAAAATAATTTAAGAGCAAACTTACAAATGGCAGTTAACTACTATCCTCAAACGGATGCTCTTTTTGTTCATGTTGAATCAGAAGCAAAAACTAATTTAAGCGGTAACTATAATTTAGTGGTTTACGCTGTTGCTAAAGAAGTGATCGACTGGCAAAAAAACTACATGGTTTTTCCTAGTGATGTTGAGTTTTATGACCATCATAATGTACATATTGGGAATGTTAATGGTATTTGGGGAGAGCCCGTCTTTGTAACAGAAGCAACAAATGGTACAAAAGTAAGAAAGGACTATACCTATAAGATCAGAGAAAATTTCAGAGGATTAGATTATGCCGTAATCGCTTATATTATGAATGCTGATACATACGAGATATTGCAGGTAATGATGGTGGAACCTTAAAAGTTTAGTACTATCTCTAATAGAAAATGCCTGTACAAAACTGTACAGGCATTTTCTATTATGAATTATGATAAAACATCTTACCCTCTCTTCCCATTCTCCTCAACAGCGCAGAGCAACGATATCGGTCCTCATGGTATTCATTATATAATTCATCTAGTTGATTTATACAATTTTGAATACCGATTTCATCTGCCCATTTCAACAAGCCTTTAGGATAGTTGACGCCATTGGTCATTGCTAAATCGATATCTTCCTTGGAGGCAATATTCCAAAAAAGTGCATCAGCTGCCTCGTTAATCAACATGACCAGAATACGATTAAAAATCTTTTGTCCTAGTTCCTCATTTATGTCTGCGACTGGATTTGTCGAGCCTTCGGCATAATTATAATGTCCTCTTCCGCTCTTTCTGCCCAGATATCCCGCTTCTGCCAATCGTTTTTGTGTGAAAGCAGGTTTGTATCTAGGATCGTAGTAAAAAGAACTAAAAACCGTTTCGGTAACGGTATAATTGATGTCATTGCCGATATAATCCATTAGAGTGAATGGACCCATTCTGAATCCCCCGATTTCAGTCATTGCCCAGTCTATGGTCGCAATATTCGCGATGCCTTCTTCATATATCCTCAAAGCTTCTCCATAAAAGGGTCTGGCTACTCTATTGACGATGAAACCGGGTGTGTCCTTGGTAATCACTGTAGTTTTCTTCCAGCTGTCAATGATAGTTTTTGATCTTTGCAGAGTAGCTTCCGATGTCTGAACAGCCGGAATAATTTCCACCAGTTTCATCAGGGGAGCCGGATTGAAAAAGTGAATTCCGATCACTCTTTCAGGTTTTTGACAGGCAGAAGCAATAGAAGCAATGGAAAGCGAAGAGGTATTGGAAGCTAAAATACAATCATCAGATACAATCGATTCCATTTTTGAAAAAACAGATTTTTTAACATCCAGATTCTCAATAATAGCTTCGATAATCAGTTCAGCGCCAGCATAATCCTCCATCTTATCGGTAGTAATAATACGACTCAATAAAGCATCTTTATCAGATTGGGACATTTTACCCTTTTCAACCAATTTAGAAAGAGATTTATCCATTTCTGAAATTGCTTTTTCAACCGCTTTGATATTGCTGTCAAATAGTACAACGGAATGTCCGAATGTAGCAGCAACCTGTGCGATGCCAGATCCCATGGAACCGGCTCCTAAAACACCTATTTTCATATAATTGATTGAATTTTAAAACTATTCACCTTTAAATTTTGGAGCTCTTTTTTCAAGAAAAGCATTAACACCTTCCTGATAATCATAGCTTTCTCCAGCAATGATTTGCAAACTACCTTCCATATCCAGTTGCTGGTCGAGATTATTATCGAATCCTGCATTGATCAGCCTTTTGGTCATTCCCAAAGCTTTGGTTGGCATATTTGCCAACTTAAGAGACAAATCTGTGATAAAAGTTTTGAAGTCTTCTTCCTCAACCGCTTTATAAATCAAACCAATACGCTCGGCTTCTTCAGCGCTCATTTTATCGCTGAGCATCATCATGGCGGTAGCCCTTTGCAATCCTACTAAACGAGGTAGAAAAAAAGTGCCGCCACTGTCCGGAACCAATCCGATTTTGCTAAAAGCTTGAGTAAAACTTGCTTTTTTACTGGCCACTGCAAAATCACAGGCAAAAGCTATATTCGCTCCTGCGCCTGCTGCAACTCCATTTACAGCAGCAATTACAGGTTTTTCTATATTTCTGACTCTTCGAACAATCGGGTTGTAATGCTCGTTCAGGATGACTTCAAAAGTGATTCCATTATTTGGATCAATGGCCTCATTCAGATCCTGACCTGCACAAAAAGCCTTACCATTGCCAGTTAAAACGATACATCGAACCTCCTTGTCTGCCTCACAATCAGCCAGGGCGGTAATCACAGCCAATGCCATTTCCCGGTTAAAGCTGTTAAAAACTTCTGGTCGGTTAAGTGCTATGGTGGCTACGCCGTTCTCCTTTTTAAATTCTATAGACATAAAATGGAATTTTGTAAATGATTAAAGGACAAATTTATAACAAAAAGCTTAAAACACTAATGGCATTTGAAATAATCGAAGGGCTCTTTGCAGTCATTACACTGATATAATGCCTTGCAGGCGGTAGAGCCGAACTGACTAACCAATCGGGTGTTTTTAGACTCGCAATGAGGACATTCAGGGATTGGTGGTTCGCTGAACAAGGCATCCAATCTTTTTTCGATACTGCCTGAAATTGGTGCAGCGATTCCATAGGCTTTCAATTTGCGTTTTCCCTCCTCGCTCATCCATTCTGTCGTCCAGGCAGGGCTGATTACATGAACCACTTTCACGGGATGAATGCCATTGGCTTCCAGTTCAGCAATAATAGAAAATTCAATACTCTTCATAGCCGGACAGCCAGAGTAGGTAGGAGTGATAAACACTTCAACACCTTGATCCATAATTTTTACATCTCGAACAATACCCATATCCAAAACTGTCAAGACTGGGATTTCCGGGTCGGTAACATTTTCTAGAATTTTCCAGATTTCTGAAATTTCCATCATCTGATTAGCTGTTGAATATTTGTAAAAAAAGCTTTGAAGCGTTTATTGCATCAAAGCCATTGTATAAAATAGGATATTTTTGTTTTACCATTCAGCCCCTGGATAGGCTCTTTGCATCCATTGTAATTCAGATAGAATATGTCCAAGATATTCAGAATGTTTGCCTTCCTTGCCGCCAATTTGAAAAGGTTCATGGGTAGGAATTGCTAATGTTGCTTCACTCAAGATCTCTTTTACTTTTTGGAAATATGCTGATTTGATTGTATTCAAATCTACAGCAATTCCATCTTTCAATAATAGCTCGTCTACTTCGTTCGGCAATGTCAATTCCCCGATAAAGTCCCAAAGATCATTAACGGCTGTTTGCATTTTTTTATGACTGACTTCCGTTCCATCGCCCAAACGAATAGTCCATTCTGAACTAAATCGAAGGTGATAATGAATTTCTTTTAGAGATTTTTCAGCAATCGCAGCCAACTGTTCGTCTTTAGATTTCGCAAGTTCGCTATAAAACAGATAATTATAAACATCAAAA
>JBILRD010000055.1:0-9112 GCA_044372845.1 Saprospira sp.
TTTTTCTTCTTCAAATTCAATAGAATCCTTAGGGATAGATATTGAGCTTTTGTTAGATATAGTTTCTTGTTTAGTAGTACTATCCTGTTGATTTTTGCAGGAGCACAGCACTGTCAATAAGAAAAAAAATGATAGACAACTATATTTAAAAAACTGATTATTTAGGTTTGTCACTGGCATCAAAAAAGTATTCATAGGGTCTCAATAGTTTTTGCATAACTATATCCTGGGTCAGGTAAAATTTATTATCGTCGGTATTGACATAGTATCTTAATATTTTAGACCTGATACCTACTTCACCATCACCTCTGTCGGAGTTTGGATTGATCAAGGGGTATAAGGTCAAACTCTTAATACCGGGTTTTGATTTGTATTGGTAGCTGATCTTGGCAAAAGGGGCTGTCTTGACAATAGAATCTCTGACAGCTGGATTTTCGATAATCATCTCTGAAGCCAACACATTAAATCCGTCCAGATATATATCGACATATTCTTTCTTTAAAGGTTTATTTGTCTTTTGTGTGGCAAAGAGAGGCGACACCTCTGTTTTTTTTGATAAATCAAGTTTAAAGGAATAAGGTCTTTGCTCTGGTGAATAATATTCTACTTCTATATTTTGAAGATCTTTTGAATTATGCCTTACAATCGCTCGATCTCTCAGAGCATTTTCTTTTGGATTAAATCGGGTATCAACGGTTCCGACGAAGTTAGGAATGTTTAAAACATAGGGGGCATTAGATCCTTCCACAACGGCGAAAGTACCCTGACCTCCATCAGCAGGACCGCCGATATAGTATGTCCTGATTTTTTTATTATTAAAATCATAGAGCTCCACTTTTATACCTATGGTGGCAATACCCCTCAAGACAGATTTTACAGACGGATTTGGAACTCTATTTCTAACCCTTACTTTTTCTATCGTTTCCAATAAATTATTGATAGCATTTGGATTGGCTCTGAATTTTTCACCACTAACCTTGTTCGTATAATTCCAGATACCATCCTTATCCTTCACCAATAAAGCTTGATTGTTATCTTTATCAGCCAAAAATATTTTAGAAATAACTTCTTTTGAATTTTCGACCGCGAATTGAGTAAATTCATCAGAAGCGAAACTGTCTTTGTAGGAATTTCTGCTGAAATAAACTATTAAAGTAGTAATTACCAGAATGCTAAGGGCTGCAAAGGCGATGAGTAGGTTTCTATTTTTCATGAATTATATTATCTTATTTGTTGCTTTGTTGGTTTTTCTTTTGAAAATCTGCTATGACTTCATTTGGACTTTTACCCAAGTATTTTAATGAAGTTTTAGCTTGATCAGCCAGTTCATGTTTCGGGTATTTTTTTAGAAAATATTTATACATTTTTTCTGACTCCTTTAGCCAGTTTTTTTTCTTAAAATCAAATTTAATAACTTTTTTGAGAGCAGGATTTTCTTTTTGGTTTATGTGATGGTTTTGCAAGAAAATTGGCATTTTTATTTCATATTCAATTGCTAACATCAGGACCGTTTCAGGATAATATTTGAATTTTTTGTAATCCTCAAAAATCCTTAACCATAATTCGATAGCTAATAAACTTTCATCAAGTTGGCTGGCTAATTTTGCCCCATCAAAACAATAAATAGGAGAGAATTCATCCTCAGGATATAGATTGCAATAATCTAAATAGGTTTTGAGGAGTTGTTTGGCATAATGCCTGTCTATTCTGTTTTTATTGGAATCAGAATTTAATTTACCCAGGAGTTCAGAAATTCTTGCTCTCTTTTTTTGATCATCAGGTTTGAAGAACAACTCAGCCTTAAATGAATATTTACCTTGAGGAAACTCTTTTAAATAGGTGTTGTATAGCTTCTCAGCACTTTTTATATTTTTTGATTCGGATGAATTTTCATATAACTCTGCTAGTTTGATCAAGGAACTTTCATAATAGGATGAAGATTTATGCTCTTCAATGATTCTCTCTAAGTTTTCAGTTGCCTTTTCGGCATCTGATTTTTCAATTTGAATTTCAAAGCTTTTATACAAACAAGTTGCAGAAAAAGTATCATTTGGAAATTGTCTGGAATATTGTTGGTATAAATTCAAAAGTTCTTCTTGTTCAAGATTAGTTTTTGAGGGCGCCACAGCTATTTTTTCTTCCATAGATTTAATCTTTTCTTGCTGAATATTTTTTTCAGAACAAGAACAGAGTGGTAGAAATAAACAAATGAAGCTCAAAGTTTTAAACATTGAATTTCTAATTTAACTTTGGTTTTATGTCAGCAATAAAAATATAAACAGAAAGATCTGAATTGGGAGCAATCAATGGCTTACTGCCTTTTTCTCCATATCCGTATTTTGAATTTGCAAATATAGTTGTTTTACTACCTTTTTTCAAATATAGAATCGATTCGTTAAATAGGTCAGGGTAGTTATTTTTTTTGCCAATAATTATCCTGGATCTTTGAGATCCTGTAAATGTATTGTCAAATATTTTTCCCTCTTTATCAAGAGCTGCGATGTAGTAAAAGTAAATGCTGTCTCCCGAATTATTTACAGCTTTATTGATTGATATATCGGCAGCCATTTCAAGTCCGGATTTGATCCTTTGAGTTTTTAATTTCCTGTTTTTATATTTCGAAATCTGTTCAAGCAGTAAATTTTCATTTTCTTTGAATTGTTCTTGAATACTTTTTTTCTCTGTCAGATAATCTTCTCTGGAACTGAAACCATTTTCAATGGCATAGATCTTTTCAAGGTCTATTTTCTTTTGTTCCTTACTGAAAACTGTTAATATCTTGTATTGGATTATGGCTAAATCATCTGGATTTTTAAAATAGGAGGCATATTTATCTAATTCTTTTCTGGCATCTTTAAATTTAATCCTCATAATAATGCTATCTCCGGATCTTGCATAGCAGAGGACTTCTTCAAAGCTGTTTCTATGCATTTTCGTTGGAAGAATAATCTTGATGGGAAGATTTTTATTAAAGGAGCTTTCTATAACATTCCCATTAGAGGTGGATATGGAATAATGAATGGTTAACTCATCTCCAAAAGCTATCAAATCCTTATTGGATTCAGCATCAAAGCTTGAAATGATTTTATATTCTACTTTTTTATCCTCTATTATTTTCCAATCATTTTCTTTACAAGACTGAAAAATGAAGTTGATTGGTAGGAAGAAAAAAATCAGAAGTTTAAAATTATTCACTAAGCGCCATTTTATATTCACTGTATAACAATTCTTTCAAAGTTTTCATAGTCTCGTTCAATCCGGTCTTTGTTTGCCCTCCTGAAGCATTTAAATGGCCACCGCCGTTGAAGTATTTGGAACAAATTTCCTGAACAGAAAAATTACCTTTAGAGCGAAATGATAATTTAATTCTATCTTTTCTTTCTGTTATTAAAATGGCACATTTAATTTGTCGGATTCTTAAAATCAGATTAACAATACCTTCAAGGTCACCTCTTTGAATGTTGAAGTATTTGTGGTCTTCCAGATTTAAAACGATAATACCGGTATTGATGTCTTCCAATAGTTCCAATCTTTCAGAAATGCTGAACCCCAACAGTTTAAATCTCTTGTAAGAATAGGAATTGGAAACCATATCACTGATATGATTTGTATTCAAACCCCTTTCTGTAAGATCTGCAACAATTCTGAATAATCGTGGAGAGGTAGCATATTGAAATCTTCCGGTATCCGTTAAAATTCCCACATAAATACTTTCAAAGGATTCCATTGGGACTTTTTCGAGCGCATCCATCAATTCAAAAAAATCATAGATCAATTCACTGGTTGAACTGGCAGAGGTTCTCCATAACATGGCATTGGCAAAGTTATCCGGTTCCATGTGATGGTCGATCATAACCTTGTAAGCATTGGCAGATTTTAAAATATGTTCCATCTGCTCTGTTCTGTTGTAATTATTATAATCCAGAGAGAAAATAATATCTGCGTGGGAAACTATTCTCTGACAACTATCATATTGCTTTTCATAAATCCAGATTTTATCATATTCAGACATAAAATCAAAAAAATCAGGCATTTCAGTTGGCAGAATAATGTTTACTCTATGGCCTTCCTGAACTAAAAAATGATAAAGCCCCAGAGAAGATCCAATGGCATCACCATCTGGATTGGCGTGAGAGGTAATCAGTATGTTTTTTGGACTGGAAAGTAGTTGTTTAAGTTCTTCGAAATTAGTCATGGTTTTTGGTATTTGATTTGTCAATTATCTAACAAATCTACTTCAGAGTTCTTTTTTATTGAGTTTAAATTTGTGTAAGTAACAGATATTCCGATAGATGAAATTGCCCAGAGATAATACCCTGTTAAAAAACCCTCTTTGAGTAAAACAGGCCATAATAAAACTGAAAAAATACAGGTAAATCTCAATAAAAAATTAAATATTTTGTAATCCTCAGTGTGATTACCCATTGAAATCATCCAGCAAAGCACCACTACAAAGTTAGCTAAAGTTCCGGGAATAATAATCGGACTATGAACTAATGTTTTTAATGAAATTAAGAAGCATTCATACCCCGTTAATTCAGAATAATAATCTCCGGTGATTAAATATTTACTGTAAAGGGTAAAAACATAGGAGGGTACCTGATAACTGGGAATTAAAAATGAAATCAGAAACAATCCTGAAAAAAGGTAAAAATAAAATCTAGAATTTTTAAAAAGCATAGTCATCCCGGAATCGAATAGTTTACTTCAGGCAATTCAAATACATCTGAATCGTATTGTGTAAACCATAGTAAATGGAATCGACAATCAGCGCATGTCCGATAGAGACTTCTAAAAGATTAGGAATATTGTTTTTGAAAAATTTGAGGTTATGTAAATTCAAATCATGACCGGCATTGATTCCAATTCCAACTTCATCAGCAGTTTTGGATGCCAGAATATAGGGGTGAATAGCTTTTTGGTGATTGTTAGGAAATTCTTTTGCAAAAGGTCCTGTGTAAAACTCAATTCTATCAGCTCCAATATTTTTAGCACCTTCTATCATTTTTGGATCCGGGTCTACAAAAACAGAAACCCTGATTCCAGAATCTTTTAATTCAGCAATTACATCTTTAAGAAAGGAAGCATTTGAGACAGTATCCCAGCCGGCATCGGATGTCAAAGCCTGAACAGCATCCGGTACAAGGGTACATTGATGTGGTTTGTTGTCAATCACTAACTGAAGAAAATCTTTTGTTGGATTACCTTCTATGTTAAATTCTGATTTGACGATTTCTTTAAGTGCCGGAATATCATCAAAACGTACATGTCTTTGATCGGGTCTTGGGTGAACAGTGATACCCTCTGCTCCAAAAATTTCACAATCTTTAGCCACTTCCAAAAGATTTGGAAAGTTAGCTCCCCTTGAATTACGGAGCAGGGCAATTTTATTGACATTAACACTTAATCTGACCATTGGAATGAATATCTATTTTTTAAGTGAATAAGACTGATTTTTGTCAGTGATTATCTGATTGCGAAGATACTATATTTGTTGCTAATAACTCAATGATTCATATCAGTTGGGATAAAAATCTCAAATACCACAGCATGCAATTTCCAAAATACATTACTGCATTTATTATAGAAACAGGAGACATGGCCAGATTTTCCGGTCGATTTTTTAAGGAACTTTTTAAACACAGATTTGAATTTCATGAGACATTGCGGCAGTGTTATTTTGTTGGAGTTAAATCTCTGCCCTTGGTAACTGCAACAGCTTTTATCATGGGTATGGTGCTGACCATACAGTCAAGGCCAACCCTGGTAAGTTTTGGAGCAGAGTCCAGACTGCCTCAGATGGTAGCCGTTTCATTGATACGTGAAATCGCACCGGTCATTACTGCTTTGATTTGTGCCGGAAAAGTTGGTTCGGGGATAGGAGCAGAATTGGGATCTATGAAGGTAACCGAGCAGATAGATGCTATGGAGGTCTCTGGTACCAATCCATTTAAATATTTGGTAGTGACAAGAGTTTTGGCTACTACGATTATGTTGCCGATTTTGGCGTTGATTGCTGATGCAGTTGGAATTTGGGCATCCTTTATTGGTGCAAACATTAAAGGGGATGTCAGTTGGGTTTTATTTGTTAATAAAGCTTTTGAATACGTCTTTTTTGAAGATATTTTTCCTGCCGTTGTTAAAACTTTTTTATTTGGATTTGCTATCGGAATAGTAGGCTCCTATAAGGGGATGAATTCTCAAAAAGGTACAGAGGGCGTTGGTCAATCAGCCAATTCAGCCGTTGTTGTTGCTTCTTTAATGGTATTTATTATTGATTTATTGGTGGTTCAATTCGCCGATGTATTTGGCTTGATACGTTAAATTATGATGAACAATTATCCAATACTAAACGACAAGGAAATTGTCCTTAGAATTAAAGCACTCTGCAAATCATTTGCATCGCTGGTTGTATTGAAAAATATGAATCTTGAATTGTATAAAGGCGAAAATCTGGTTGTTTTGGGAAAATCGGGTTCCGGAAAATCAGTGCTTTTGAAATGTATTGTCGGACTTATAAGTCCGGATTCAGGAGAAATTAACTTGTTTGAAAAAGATGTTTTAGGATTGAATCAGGAGTCTATGGATAAGTTACGAATGAAGATTGGTTTTCTTTTTCAGAGCAATGCACTTTATGATTCAATGACTGTAAAAGAAAATTTAATTTTCCCCCTACGTAGACATGGTTTGAAATTGTCCAAAGAGGAAATAGACCAAATGGTCAAAGAAGCTTTAGAGAGTGTTGGTTTACCAGAAACAGAAGAGAAAATGCCAGCTGAATTATCCGGTGGTATGAAAAAGAGAATAGCATTGGCCAGAACCTTGATGTTGAAACCAGATGTGATTTTATATGATGAACCCACAACAGGCTTAGATCCCATCACCAGCAAAGAAATAAGTAATTTAATAATAAGTGTTCAAAAGAAATATGGAAGTTCTTCGCTAATTATAACACATGATATAAGATGTGTGAAAATTGTTGCCGATAGGATTATCATGTTGGTGGATGGTATGGCTTATGCTCAAGGGACTTACGAGGAATTATCTAAATCAAGCGACAATCAGGTAAAAGGTTTTTTTGAATAGTTAATAATGATTTAAAATATGAAAGATAGATCTTTACAAAATATCAGAGTGGGCTTACTCGTCTTGGCTGGCTTGATTATTTTTACGCTTGCGCTGTATATGATTGGAAAAAAAGACAACCTTTTTAAAGCTGGATTTACCCTTAATGCTAAATTTAAAGATGTTAAAGGTTTGTTGATCGGTAATAATGTCAGGTTTTCGGGTATAAATATAGGAACCGTTAAAGATCTTGAAATAATCAATGACAGTACGGTTAAAGTGGTTATGAATATCCAGGAAAAGGCTCATAAACACATCCGTAAAAACACTATTGCCTCTATCGGCACCGATGGGTTGATTGGAAATAAAATAGTTATTCTGACTTCGACTTCGGGAATTTCCGCTATTGTAAAAAATGGTGATGAAATAAACTCCCTTTCCCCTTTTGATTCAGATGCCAGTTTGAGAAATTTAGAAGATACAGGAACTGAAATTACGGTGATCGCCAAGAATATTCGTGAAATAAGTGATAGAATAAAAAACAGCAGTTCATTGTGGAACTTCCTGGCTGATAATACAATGGGACCGGAATTGCGAAGTACTTTTAGTAATATCTACAGGTTAAGTTCAAATGTTAATGGAATCAGTGAAGAAATAAATGTCGTTTTGAAAGATTTAAAAAATGGAAAGGGGAATTTGGCTATTTTATTGAATGATACAACCCTTAGCAGACTTAGTGTTGATTTGAATAAAATATTAGATGATATAAACAATGGAAAGGGAACTTTAGGAACACTTATTTCAGATGATATTGCTGCGGAAAACCTTCAAAATTCATTATTAAACATTAAGGTAATATCTGACTCCCTCGCTTGTATGAGCCATCAATTGGTCTCCTTTTCAAGAAATATTGACTCTGGTGCAAAAATTATCAATTCAACTGTAAGCGATAGCCTTTTTTTATATAATTTAAGCACAACAATGAAACATCTGAGCAGCAGTTCAGTGAAATTAGATGAGAATCTTGAAGCACTTCAACACAGTTTCTTGTTTAAAGCTTATTTTAAAAAAATTGAAAAGGAAAAAAAGAGAAAAATTGTTGAAGATTGATTTGTCAACTAAATATTAAATGGTTAAAACATACAAAATAGAAGGACTTTCCTGTTCTGCCTGTGCTATCAGTTCCCAAAAAATTTTATCAAGAATTGAGGGTATTGAAAATGTTCGTGTCAATTACGCTTCAGGAAAAGCTATCATTATTTCTGATGATTTAATCGCGCTTGAAGTAATGAATGCGAAGCTGGAAAAAGCAGGTTATAAGTTATTGGAAAATAACGATTTGTCTCTTGATAAAATTCGTAAAGATGAAAAATTAAAATATTTAGATCTGCGAAAGAATCTCCTTGTGAGCTTCATCTTTGCCCTTCCACTCTTTGTGATTTCGATGTTTATGCACGAAATAATTCCGCATAGCTTGTCATCCTATCTCATGTTGGCCTTAAGTATTCCAATTGTATTCTATGCCGGAAGAAGATTTTTTGTTGTGGCTTTTCAGCAATTTCGGGTAGGACAAAGCAATATGGATACTTTGGTTGCACTTGGTACAGGAACAGCCTTTCTATACAGCCTTTTCAATACGATATTTTATGATTACCTGCTTCAACATCAAATCAAAGCGACATTTTATTATGAGTCAGCAGGATTGATCATCACCTTTATTTTACTAGGCAGATTTTTGGAGGAAAAGGCCAAAAGGGGAACTTCTAAAGCTATTGAAAGTCTCATGGAATTGAGGGTGAATGCAGTTTCTGTTTTAATAGAGGGTGTTGAGAAAAAATATCCTGTAGAGGCAGTACTTCCGGATGATATTATTTTAATTAGACCTGGTGAAAAAATTCCTCTGGATGCTGAAATTATAGAAGGTGATTCAGAAGTTGATGAAAGTATGCTTAGCGGTGAGTCATTGCCCAAATCGAAAAATATGTCCGACCTTATTTATGCAGGCACATTAAATACCAGTGGATTTCTTAAGGCTAAAGTTGTTAAA